>SHWZ01000005.1 GCA_009693575.1 Flavobacteriaceae bacterium
CTCTGCATTTATTGTGTCAATACTGATAGTCTGTTCGTATTTTGTCAAATAGTAACCAAGTGTCCCGCTTGGCAATTTTATTCTTTTGACTCTACTATCAGATTTTCTAATAAAGTCACCTAACTGAGAGGAAACTGTCGCTTCAGGAGTGTCTTTTGTTTCAAAATGAGGATAATATTTTTTTGCTTTGATTTGATTGTAAACTTCTAAGTATGTCGCTGGTCTTTGAAGTTCTTCCAAACTTTTCAGTATTGCTTCTTTTATTGTCATTGTCGTTGTTGTTTTATGTTACTGTTGATGTGTCGTCCTACCATTGGCTATAACTTACTTATAGGGGAAGTTTTTGATCCCAAAACTTCCTCCTATTTGTTTGCAGTGCGAAAATAGGGGGAAGTTTTCAGTTGCCTCCTATTTCCCCTATCTATTGGCAAATGTAATCTGCTTTCCCCTTTAGGATTCCTCAGCCCAAACGAGGGTTAAAAGCTCAGCCCGAGATTCAGCGTAATGGATGGTATAAAATACTTGTCGGTGATATCGGCATTGTCCCACCAGCGATGCCAAGTGTGAGTATATGTCTGCACCATATAGCCAATGCCCACATTGGTTCGCACTCGTTCACCCATGCCCACTTTCCACAACACCCCTGAGTGCAAATACCAGCCGGGCTTGTATCCTGTGGCCTTGCTCACATCCTCGCCTCCCGGAATGGTGGTGCCAATATCAGCAAATACGGAAGCGGTGCGTAAGCGTTTGAGTATATCCGACTGTAGATGGGCGTAGAAGGCAATGTTGTTAGTGTACCAGTTTCCATAATCGTTGGTGGCCGCCATGCCCAGCCCCACATAGTAGCGATACATGAACCGATAGCCATGCCACGTGTTGAACGAGATGCCCGGCTGCGGGAAGTAGGCATTGAAACCAATGAAGCCACTGTACCCTTGCTTGGGGACTTCGCAAGGGCCACGTTCTCGGTATATTTCAAGTATATCTTTTTTAGGAAAAACAAACACCGAGCCGCCCATTATTTCCACAAGTACACGGTTGGTGTCAGCCTGGATTTGTATATTTCCTTTGATGGTAGAGCCGTTTTCCAGCCGGACTATATCTTGCCAATCGCCACAACCACATTTCGTGGTGGGGCTGTCTATTTTGTTAGGAACGATTGCCGCACTGGAAGACAGGGTTCCTACTGAAAACAAAAAGCCAATCCCGATAACTATCTGGACGATAAACTGGAGTGTCTTCACTCGTTCAAAAGACTAAGTTTGCTTAACAATTTGGGGCTGCCGGGGTTGCTCACATCGTATTGGTACAGGCCCTCAGCCGCCACCATGATGAGCAAATTTCCAAGGGGGATAACATCGTATGCATCTACATCGCTCACTGTCGTCAATAGCTTCACATCGGCTGGGTCTTTGGCATCCATGCACTTCAATCCTTCTTTACCATCGCACAGAAACAGGTTGCCGTTTTCTAAGCCTACGCCCTTGGGGTTAAACATGGGGTAATCTTTTACCAAAAATGGATTGATGGGGTCTTTTATATTCACCACTTCCAGTTGATTGATGGTGCCGCCGCAGCCTCGGCCTGTGCTGAGGGTCACGTAGGCAAAATCACCCTCCACCGCCAAGGGGTCGCAGCTGGTGAAATGAAGCAACTGACCTTTTTTGGCAGGAGCTTTCGGGTTGGACATATCATATATAAGTAGACCGCTATTCGAACCAATGAACAAATAATTGTTATAGGGGAAAATGGATTCTACACCCCACATATCGGTCACATTGTTGTGCTTGGTGGGTTGGATTGTATTGCTAATGTCGAACACCGCCATATAGCTTTGGTCAATGCAATACAGGTAGTTGCCCCACATGCCAAAGCGTGACTCCGAGCCAGCCTTGCCAGCGGGAGAACCAGTTGGGCTGCTTTTTCCGCCTGACTGTGCAGTATTAAGCGTAATCATTGAATTACGAGCCCAGTTATTGTTATTCATACAATCACTTTCTATTATGGTATCCCGGGTATCCCAATCGGCCAAGGCCCCAAGGCTGGCATCGGGCCATAAGCCAGTGCCACGTGTTTCTATGGTGAAGACATCCCTGAAACGGTTTACTTCCTTCACGTTTTGTGGGTCAGCAATGTCCAGTATCACAAGGTCGGTGCATGAGTTGGCATATAACACATTTCCCACCACTGCCAAGTCTCGCACTCCGGGTATTTTTACAAAAGCCACCGCAGCTGGGCTTGCCGGGTTTTGGTTGTTGATAATATGGATGCCTCGGTTCATCTCACTCATGAAAAGATAATTGCCGTAGGAGAAAATCTTTCCTGTCCGGGTCATGCTGTGGGCTGGGCCTGAGGTCACGGGCTTGCGAAGCTCGTCCCACGAAATATATTTGGCCACATGCATGGTGAAATGTGAACTGCGTTTGCAGCGTTCCCTCACGCAGCCTGCTGATACCAGCACAATCGCTAGGAAGGTAAATAGTTTGGTGGATTTATCATTCATCTCTTTTGGTGTTAGGTTTTAAGGTATTCAAGAGCAACGTCGTTGGTTAATCTGTTGAATTGATTGGTTTTGGGGTATAACGGGTTCACTTACCAAAAAGTTGCACCGATAATTTTTTATTTCTCACCAGCCCAATATCCACGCAAACATAAGCGGAGCTACTATACTGGCATCGCTTTCGACAATGAATCTGGGCGTGTCTTTGCTCAGCTTGCCCCAGGTTATTTTTTCATTGGGCACTGCACCGCTGTAGCTGCCGTAGCTGGTTGTACTGTCCGAAATTTGGCAGAAATAAGCCCAGAAGGGAGCGTCGTGCCATTCCAAATCTTGATACATCATCGGCACTACACAAATGGGGAAATCGCCTGCAATCCCGCCACCAATTTGATAGAAGCCTACCCCTTGTCCGCCTGAGTTGGCACGATACCATTCGGTAAGCCACATCATGTATTCAATACCACTTTTCATGGTGCTAGGGCTCAGTTCGCCTTTGATGCAATAACTAGCGAATATATTACCCATCGTGCTATCCTCCCAGCCGGGACATATGATTGGCAGGTTGCATTCGGCAGCGGCCAACATCCACGAGTTTTTTGGGTCAATTTCGTAATACTGCTCCATTTCCTTGCTCAGCAACATTTGGTACATGTACTCATGTGGTAAGTGGCGTTCACCATTGTCCTGTGCAGTTTTCCAGCATTTAAAAATATGTTTCTGTATACGGCGAAAAGCTTCCTCTTCTGGAATGCAAGTGTCTGTCACCCTATTGAAGCCATTTTCCAGCAAATCCCACTCATCATCAGGGCTGAGGTCACGGTAGTTGGGCACACGTTTATAGTGACTGTGTGCTACCAAGTTCATAATATCCTCTTCAAGGTTGGCACCTGTGCAGCTGATAATATCCACTTTCCCCTGACGAATCATTTCAGCAAGGCTGATACCAAGTTCGGCAGTGCTCATAGCTCCTGCAAGAGTCACCATCATTTTCCCTCCTTTATCCAGATGGGTCACATAGGCTTTGCTTGCATCCACCATAGCAGCAGCGTTGAAGTGGAGGTAGTGTTTTTCGATGAATTGGGAAATAGGGCCCATAAAAAATTTAAGATAAAAAGTACGACTTATGAATTATTGTAGGTGCAAAAATGCAGGAGAAATGTGTACATAAAATCTAGGAAATGTAATCTGTTGCATGGCCGATAATTGCACTACCAACCCATGCCCAAAGACCGCGAAGAACAATTTGAACACCTTGTAGCAGAAGCTCTGGCCAACAATCCCATGCAGGATGCTGTAGCCAAGAGTGTGGGGCAGTGGGCGAAGCAACATGAGCATGCCCGCGAAAAGTTCAACGACTTGGAGCTTGCCCGCCGCAGGGCTGGGTTCATTCGCTGGAGGGCGATAGAGAGTTTGGACAAATACCTGATAGAGTTTGAAAGCAACTTTCAGAAAAAGGGTGGCAAGGTTATCTGGGCTCCCACTGCGGCTGATGCCCTTAAAGAGATAGAAACCATCCTGCAAAAACACGGCAATGGCAAGGTGGTGAAAAGCAAAAGTTCGGCCTGCGAAGAAGTTGGGCTGAATGAATTTCTAACCGCAAAAAAAACGGAAGTACTGGAGACAGACCTTGGGGCATACATCCAACAACGGAGAGGTCAAAAGCCCTTCCACCCTGTGACACCTGCCATGCACCAAACACGCGAACAGGCCGCCGCCGCCATGCCTGCCAACTGGAAACTGCCGCAGCGGGCACAGGCCACCGAAATTGCCGAAGCCTTTGCCAAAAATATACATCAGGAATTTGCAGAAGCAGGGGTGGGCATCACCGGGGCCAACTTCCTCATCTCCGAAACGGGTTCTATTACCTTAGTGGAGAATGAAGGCAATGCTGCTTTGGTTTCCCTACTGCCCAAAACCTTAATTGTGTTGGCCGGAATTGATAAAATAACCTGCCACCTCAACGACCTTGATACGCTTCTGCCAATGCTCTCAGCCTATGGCACTGGCGAAATCCTAACGGCCTACAACAGTATACTCGGTGGGCCAGCCAAACCCAACCAAGATGGCCCCAATGAAATATATGTGATCCTGCTCGACAATGGCCGCAGCAACCTGCTGGCCAATACCCGCCACCGCCAAGCTGCCCATTGCATCCGCTGTGGGGCTTGCCACCATGTATGCCCTGTGTTTAAGCAGATAGGAGGCCACAGCTACGACTCCGCCTACAACGGCCCTATCGGGCAGGTCACCATGCCTTGGCTTCAAGGCTTCAAGGAAAACAAGCATCTGCCTTATGCCAGCACCGCTTGCGGAGCCTGCACCACCGTATGCCCCGTCAAGATTGACCTGCACGAACTCATTGTATCAACCCGCAACGAAATGAACGAAGCGGGCATGGCCGGGTTGCAGGAAAAGTATATGTGGGGCACCTGGAAAAAGATGATGCTGAAACGCAAACGTATGAACCAAAGCAATGCCATCAAAGGCTTTATGTTCAAGACCGCCTTTCGCAAGGGCTGGGGGCAACAGCGGGTTTTCCCAGGCTTGGCCGAACGCAGCTTCAACGAAATGTGGAAGGATCAGTTTGGGGAGGGAGGAGAAGAGGGGTGATTGGTTGATTTGAGGATTCGGTAATGGGTACACCTATATGATAAAATTGATAAGAAGAATTTGCCTTTTTTTAATTGTGATATTACGTGCAAATAATAGCATATCTCAAACATTTGAATATCCTGATAGTAATCAAATAAGAGAATTGAAGATTAGAAAAGTAATTCATTTGTCCAATACTTGGAGTGATGATACTGTGATAAAAGAAAGATTCTTAATCCTAGATTACGACGATAGAGGAAGACTGGTTTTGGATAGTGGTTTTGGGAATGACACGTTAGATGATATCACTTATTATATCTATAAAAAAAACTTGCTTAAGAAGGAATATTATCTGTATGATGACAATTACGATGAGACAAAACCTCCAAAATTTACTACGGAGAAAAAATATTATTACTACAATAAGAGGAACCAGCTAGTTCGTGAAAAGGATAACTCAAACTGTACATATTTGTATCAAAAAGATAATAGTATCCTAAAACTGGAGTGGAAGAAAGGAGACAAGAAAAAAGACTCCACGATTATTCTATTAAACACAAACAGAGCAATCCGTTCCGAGCTTTTTTATAAAGAAGGACGAGTTTGGGAGAGCGAATATAAATACAACGATAATCGTCAACTTGTTTCAAAAAGAAATTATAGGTATGATATACCCAACTTGATATTGTATAGAAAGGAAATTAGTGTGGATTCATTTGCTTACCAAAATGGAAAGGTAGTTTGCGAAATTAATATGCATGAAGTTGGTGAAAATATCGAGCATAAATATACATATCATGAAAATGGTTTGATAAAGGAAATAAAAAATAGAAAGGGAGAATTTAATAATAACAACTTATTTAAGTACGAGTTTTACAAATAAACATCCCACCAATTTACTACACCGACTGCTCCAATTAACCTTCTTAATTCGTACTTCGTAACTCTAAACTCGTACCTCCAAAAATGTCTCAAAATTCCCCCTACACCGACCCCAAGCAAGCCTTGCAGTTTTCAGAAGCTGGCAACTACCGCATTGGCATTGTCACCGCCAAATGGAATGATGATATCACCGCCCAACTGGAGAAAGGGGCTGTGGAGATGCTGAATAAATTAGGCGTAAAGCCCGAGAATATACTGCTGAAAAAAGTACCCGGAAGTTTTGAGCTGCCGCTTGGGGCACAAAAGTTATTAGAAGCCAAGAAGGTGGATGCCTTGCTGTGCTTTGGCTGCATCATCCAAGGCGATACCCGCCACTTCGACTATGTATGCCAAGCGACCACGGATGGCATCATGCAGGTTGGGTTGAAGTATAATACACCAGTCATCTTCGGGGTGCTAACTGTAAACGACCATCAACAAGCACTCGACCGAGTAGGCGGCAGCCACGGTCACAAAGGGGAGGAAGCTGCAATAACAGCTTTGGAGATGTTGCAAGGAGCTTAAGCCTTGTGTAGCCTTTTTCTTTGTGACCTTTGTAGTAAATCCGAGCAGATGCTGTCTCTTCCCGATAGCTATCGGGAAGAGACAGCGGACAGCCCGACCCTGTGGTTCCTGTTTCCACAAGGCACGCCATCAATTGGCATTCCGTCATTCATTTGGTTGCAAAAAAAAACCGCCCTCTTTGGAGAAGGCGGTTTTTTTGAAATACTGTCAATCCGTTATTTGGTCAGCATTACGCGTTCCCTAAGGGTGAAGGCGAGACTGCTGTATTGCACCATATACACACCTGCAGGCAAGCTGGCCATGCTGATGCTTAGGTTGCTTTGCTGCATTGTCCAGTGTTGAATTGTTTTTCCGGCCATGTCGGTCAAGGTCAGAGTGCCACTAGTAGCTTGTGGCAATTCAATGTTCAGCAAGTTGCTGGTAGGGTTAGGATATACGTTCAACCTCAATAGGTCAGCAGCCATGATGCCTACATGAACCGTAGTGGCAAGGCTTGACGTATCTGAGCAATCGGTGTTGACCTTGATGCTGCCTGCACCGACAGCACCCCAAAGAATGGTAACGCTGTTGGTACCTTGGCCGTTGCTAATAGTTCCACCAGTTACCACCCAATTGAAGGTAGCTCCTGATATATTGGCAACACTGTAGGTCTTGCTGGTATTGGTCAAAGAGGTAGTAGAGCCAGTGATAGTGCCTATGGTTGCCTTGGCAGTCACGGTCAAGGTGATGGCCGAACTGGTATCATTGCAGCCGCCTGTAGGAGTTACTACCACACGGTAGTCGCCACTGGTGGTGGCTGTGTAACTGTTGGAAGTAGCTCCGCTAATGATAGCTCCATCCTTTAGCCACTGAAAAGCAAGGCCGCCACCGCTGTTGCCGTTTATGGTTACGCTGCTGCCTTGGCAGAAGGTGGTTGCTCCGGCAGCAGTGGCAGTAGCAGTAGTCACAGGCATTACTATTACTGTAATGGCTGTGCTAGTATCGCTGCAAACCCCTGGATTCACTAATACTTGGTAATCTCCACTTGCTGTGGCTGTGTAGCTGTCAGCAGTTGCCCCGCTGATGGTTGTTCCATTCATTAGCCATTCGTAGGTGAGGCCAGAACCTGTCACTGCATTTAGTACCACCGAACCACCTAGGCAGAAAGTAGTAGCACCTGCGGCAGTGGCAGTGGCAGTGGTTTTAGTAGTAACTGTTACAGTAATGGCTGTGCTAGTATCGCTGCAAGCTCCGTTGTCGACCACAATAACACTGTAATCGCCACTTGCTGTAGCATTATAGGTGGCGGCAGTGGCTCCGTTTATGGCAGAGCCATTCATGAGCCATTGGTAACTGAGGTTTGCACCTGCAGTGGCGTTAAGATCTACACTTCCGCCTTGGCAGAAAGAGGTCGAACTAGCTGCATTGGCAGTAGCAGAGGTTGTGGTATTTACAGTCACAGAATATTTTCTACTGGTATCACCACAACCACCATTGGCTATCACGGCTACACTATAATTGCCACCGGCCATGGTAGAATACATATCAGCGGTAGCACCATTGATAGTCGAGCCATTCAAATACCATTGATAGGCAAGCCCACTTGGCGTGGCTGTGAATGTTACACTATCTCCCTGACAGAAGGTTGTATCGCCAGTTATGGCCACACTTGCTGTTGGCTTAGAAAGAACGTCCACGGTAGTGAATGCGGAGTCCCAGCAACTTTCGTCTGTCAAAGCATAAAGGACTACTGTATAGGTATTGACTCCCTTATAGCTATGCGAGGGGTTGGTCATGGTGCTGGTATCCCCATCCCCAAAGTCCCAAAATGAAAGAACGATACTACCACTGCTCACCGAACTGCTATCGGTAAATGCAAAGTTGTTTCCATTTAGGCACTGTGTAGTGGCATTCACACCAAATTTCACTTTCGGCAGTGGATGAACATTGGCAGCCATACTTCCACTATCGATGCAACCGGTGCTGCTCATGGCTTTAAGTTTAACACTAAAGTTTCCATCAGCAGTGTAGCTATGAGATGTGTTCTGATTTGTATCTGTTACTCCATCTCCAAAATCCCACCACCATTTGGTGATAGAGCCGCTGTTCACTTTGCTACTATCCGTAAATGTGAAGCTATTTCCTAAGAAACACTGGTGGCTATTATCAATGGTGAAAGAAATTGCTGGGCCTGATTCAACATATATCTTCACTGAATCATAGGTAAAGCAACCGCCAACAGCAAACACATAAAGTTTTACATTGTACGTTCCAGAGGCAGTATAGGTGTGAGAAACACTCAATGCTGTGTCGAAGGTATTATCTCCAAAGTCCCACAAGCGAATAAAAACTGCACCTGTGCTGCTATCACTGAAGGTGAAATTTTGACTACTAAAACATGCACTTGTAGTACCATATTTTAGATTCACTTGCGGGGCTGTTCCCGAAATAACTGTTGTTATAGAACTCGTGTCAGCACAATAGCCACCTGATACTACGGCACGGTAATCTCCGCCAGTAGTGGCCAAAAAGCTGGCATGGTTTGCTCCATTTATGTCCACACCATACACTTGCCACTGCACTATATTTTCATACTCCGCCTTCACTCCATTGAATGTTGAACTAATGACTGCTCCTGTTTGTAGATCGATATAAACCTCGTTTCCACTGCTGTCCTTTCCGTCTTTTGTTCCATCTTCATTTCTGAATATCATACCAATGTATTTGGCAGGGTAGCCATAGCCAAGGCTGTAGAATGAGGGCACATCAAGAGTGATGCTCCACATATTGTTGCCTAGCGAATCCATCTGACCAATGCCATCATCCTGGCCATAGTTACCGACGGTATTCACCCAGTTTGAGCCTACGGAATTAGTATCTGTAACTCCACTATGGATGTACACCTTGTTTGCTCCGCTTAGGGTGCTTTGTCCAAGGGTTGCATCATATATGATGGTTAACATGTTTTTATGATAGTTGGCCGAAGTCGAATCAACCCAAAGACCTACTGAGCCCCCGCCACATATAGTAGTGCTGCCACCTGCTATCACGGTAGTAGTTGGGAGTGGTCTGATGGTTAATATTTGATCACTCGTCGGTCCTATAAGTACAGGGTTTGTGGAAACTGTTCTCAACTGGTAATTATTGCCAATGGGTAAGTTATTGGGTAGTTTCACAGTATATCCAGTGCTTTGATATGCTGATATTGTTCCGAGCGAGGTAGCATTGACAAAACTGCCCGACGAATCTGAAATGTACATTTCGAACGTGTTGTTTGTTTCAAGGCTGTCATTGGTCACAATGTTGGCCGATAGGATGGAGCCACTGCACCAAACTGTGGAGTTCACCTTCGTCCAGATATTGAGGGTATCGTATATCCAGATATTGGATAACAGGCTATTGAGTGAGTCGCCCATTAGCACATAACCTCTTCCTTTTATACCAAATGAAGCAGCGAAACGAGTAGTACCAGGAAAGTCAGTCATTTTTATCCAAAAAGTCGTTGTGGTATCTAAGCGGTAGCAGTCGTTGAGGTGACCAGTATCTGACCCTGCCGTCACAAAGGCATATGGCCCCAACACAAAACCAGCAGCACCATTGCGTGCACTTCCAGGGAATGAGGTAATTCCACCCCAAGAATCGGTTGCAGGGTCATATTTGTAAAATTCGGAATGGTAATTATTTCCATCATAGCCTAGACCTACATAACATTTGTCGCCGATGGCAAAACCAACCGGATAATTAACCGTACCGCCTATAAAATTTGATTTAATTGTCCATGTATCGCTAGTTGGGTTGTATTCGTACCAGTCGTCGAAATAATTGGATCCATTCCAACCTAGCCCGGCATATCCTATCCCATTGTTCGACATTCCTATGCCGCCCATCCTAGCTCCGCCTGGGAAGGCAGACTTAAAAGACCATGCATTTCCTCCAATATCATATTTATAGAAATCATCATAATAAATTCCCATGGAGTCCTTTCCTGCACCAATATAAGCGTTTAGCCCAATGGCAAATCCGAAGCAGCCCCAACGTGCCTTACCAATGAAATTTGCCATTTGAGTCCAGGTGCCGCTGTCGGGATTGAAACGCCAGAAGTCTTTGGTGCCTTGCTGTGTAGAAGTGTCAATAATCCCAGTACCTACATAGGCATAATTTCCAATTGCTAAACTTATGGAATATGAGCGGGCACTTACTGTAGTAATTTTTCCGCTGGTCCAGTAGCCTTGTGCCTTCAAGTTTGGAATTGCGAAGCACACAAGTGCCGCAACGATAAGTAATGATTTTTTGTGCATTGTTTTTTGGTTTTGAGGGTGCGAAGTTGGCCTTGATTCATGTATTTTACAAGGTTTATTTTATTAATATACAAAGGAAGACGAATGATTATGCTTGAAATTACTATCCCAATTGGATTGAAAAACCACGAATAGCCTAGCTGATACAACTTGATTCAATCACCATATATTTCGCTTAAGATTCAAAATCTACCTATCCCAGTTCTCCCTGCGTTTGTTAAGTTTTAAATCCTGAAGCAAAGCACTTTTAGCTTTTATAGAAAACATGTACCGCTGCACAGGGCCCACAGGCACCCAACTGAAGTTCATCTCCCAACAGTGTAGGTCACGGTGGATTGTTATTTCGGTGGTGGTAAGGTTTCTGTTTTCAATGTCATAGCCACTGCTGAGCCCCAGCTTCCACTTTTGTGTTAGTGTCAATTCTCCACGAAATTGGACGTTCTGCTGCATGGTTTTCGGTAGGCCAGGAGTTTGGTTGTAATACAAAATATAGTTGATGCTCAGGGTCCACGGTATCTCAAAATTTACATAGTCAATGGGGTTAGCCTCTACCATTTCCCGCTCTGTTTCGCTGCCATAATCACTTACCTTTTTGGCTTTCTTAAATTCCTGACTATTGAAAGAAGTGCCCATCGAAAGGTTGGCTGCTGTCATATTTCCCGCATGCCATTTGTGCTTCTTGAAAAGCAGTGTATCCGTCCGTCTTCCTCCAATATATTGGTAGGGGTCGGCCTGCCCACCAAAGGCCAGCGACACCTTTTTGAAGAGAGTTGTGCTGCCGCTCATAGTCATGTTCGACAACTTGTTTTTGGCTGCTAAAAAATTATAGTTACCATTAAAATTCAGGTTGTCAATGATGCTCATTTTCTCTACCGTTCGGGCAGTGTCATTTGTCTTCTTTTTATATTTCAATTCAAAATTATTCCCAATATTGTAGCCAATGCTACCCACTGCCCCGCTACTGGTGCCACCCACGGGCGAGCCTTCATATATATAGTAACGCTCAGGATATTTCAGGCTCGAATCCTTTCGGTAAAATTCGTAGAAGCCATATTTGTCGCCACCAAAGTCAGGAGTATAGTTAAGACTTAGGCTGGGTGTGATGGTATGCCGCAATGCCATCAGATTGAATTTATTTATATTAAAAAAACCAAACACCCGTGTACTCAATTGTGCAGAAGCTCCATACTGATAAGCACGGCCAAAAGCTGGTTGAGAATTGCTCAATACCTTACCTGAATTGAGGTCGTATTGCTTTTCTATTTTCTGCGAATACCACCATTCGTTATAGTTGAGCGAAGGTGTTAGAAAAAAGTATTTCAGGACTTTCACCTGCGGTAATTGAATGGGAATATTGTGCGAAATGCCATTTTTCATACTGTCGGCAATGGTGGGACTCAGCAGATTTTCATCCTTGACGTTTATCTGATTCAACAAATGACTATTATAGCCAATGCGAATATTTTCATACCAACGCAGCTCGCCCACTTGCACTTTTCGGGCAAATGGCGAAAAGCTATTCACGTTGAACGCCACATCAGGCAGCGACAGCGAAACATCACGGGTTTGTGTGTTCTGCGAATGGCGGAGAGCGGCAGTCAAACTATATCTTCCTTTGCCAAATACTTTCCCGTAATTCACGTTGCTAGCAAGTGTGTTTTGGGTAATGTCGTTGAAGCCAAGCCCAGGCACAGTGCGGTTGTAGCTGCTGCTTTGTGCGTTTATGTTCAGATTGAAAGTAGTCCCCGGCTTGGCCTTAGCATTCACATTGTGTAGCCAACTGATTCGAAACGATTTGTTCTGTTGAAACTCACTCGGCACATCTTTGTCTCCAGTGAAGAGATTATTATATTCGAAATTAAAATTGCCACTAAACTTATACAGCTTCACATATTGCGAAGCCACCCTGCCGCCCCAGCTACCATTGGCATATATATCGCTCATCAGTTTCAAATCCATAAAATGCCCCAAAGGAAGGTAGTAGCCAGCCCCACGCAAAAAGTGGCCATAGCCCAGCGAATAGCCGTATGTAGGAATGATAATCCCCCGCTTCTGCCCTTGCATAAGCGGGAAGAAGGCAAAGGGAATGAAAGCTGGAGTAGGCACATCAAGCACCATCAACTGGGCAGGGCCACTCACTATCTGTTTCTTGGGTATAATCTTCAACTTCTTTACCCGGATATGAAAGTGTGGGTTCAGTGTGTCAATACAAGTACTGTAGCGGGCATTTTGGCCATAAAGGTTGTCATCGGGGTCTTTCTTTACTTCTTCGCAATACACAATGCCGTCGCCCTCCTTGGTCGCCAGTCCGCTTATCCGTCCTCTTTTTGTTTTAAAATTGTAGGCAAGTTTATCGGATATATAGCTTTTATCGCCATCCTTAAAATCGGGTTTGCCGTAAGCCCGGCCGAGGCTGTCGGTCATTGGGAAGGCATGCAGGGTATTGTCGCTGAAATTGATTTTGGCGTAGGCCGACTTCAACTGTATTTGTTCATAATTCATGTTTGCATTGCCCCACAGATGCACCGTTTTGCCGGGCAGATCAAAATAGATGGAGTCACTTGCAGTATAACTTACTTTGCTTTTCAGGGCATCCTTCCCAACGCGTAGAGAGTCGCTCTCAGCAAGGCATAAAGCAGTATCCGACTTCAACGAATCTGTTTGTGCATTTCCCAACAACGGACACAATAAAAGACAACCGAACAACGTTACGGGGATAAAAAACTGCCGACTTTGACTCTTGGCCGAATTATTGAAAATACTTTTGCGTTTTATATCCAAAACAGATTCCTGATGAAGTTGCGAAATTACAGATTTATTATCCCCCTCACCGCCATTGCTGTGTTTTTGTGCGTTTCTTTCAAAAATCCGAAAGCAATAATAAAGACAATAGTGATTGATGCCGGCCACGGAGGCCACGATGTAGGATGCCATTACGGTGGCAAAAACGAAAAGGACATTACCCTGAAGGTGTCGCTGTTGCTGGGTCAGATGCTGCGAGACAGCTTTCCTGAGGTCGGGGTGATATTCACCCGAAGTAGCGATAGTTTCGTGGAGCTTCATGAAAGAGCGAACATTGCTAACAGAAATAATGCCGACTTTTTCATTTCAGTACATGTGAACGCAAGCACAAGTACAACAGCCTACGGCACAGAGACCTATGCTATGGGTTTGCATAAAACAGAAGGTAACTTGGCCGTAGCCAAACGCGAAAACGAATCTGCTTTGTTGGAGAGCAACTACCAAAGCAACTACGATGGCTTCGACCCCAACAGCCCCGAGGGGAGTATTATTTTTACGATGTTCCAAAGCCAGTTTCTAAACCAAAGCCTGAAATTGGCCAGCAATGTGGAGCAAGAATTTAAGAAGACAAACCGTTATAGTCGTGGGGTAAAACAAGCTGGCTTTCTGGTACTTTGGAAAACTTCCATGCCTAGCATATTGGTGGAAACAGGCTACCTTAGCAATGCCATCGAACGTAAATTCCTAACTTCAGAAGACGGTCAAATGGCAACTGCCCTATCCATTTTTGAGGCATTCAAGCAATACAAAAAAGATGCAGAGAAATAAATTAGCGAAAATTTCGTCAACGTTTTACAAATGACTTATAGAATCAACGCTGTCTTTGCCATTCTATTTTTAGGGATTTCCGTTCCGCCTTTTGCCCAGTCTATTCATCCTAAGTTTGACCAACGCATATTCGATAACCTTAAGAAAAACGGGCAGTTATTGGAAGGTCTTTTCAAAACATACGAGTTAAAACAGGTGGCAATAGCAAAGGTAAAAAATGCCATCGTCCTTGAAAACGGCTACGCCATGAGCAAGCTGAAAAATCCAGGAGATTGGCTGCGGATGCGGGAAGTTTATCAAGCTACACAGGTAGATTTGGTTTATACCAAATATCCCGTTGACAAAGAATTTTGGCTTACTGATTACCACGAATTGCTTGTGAAACGACTGGCTGAATTGTTCAAAGCCGATTCTTCACTGAACGACAACCGAATCAAATGGAACCTGATACTTCAAACAGCTTGTGAAACTCAAGATGAGGCGAAAGCCATGTTTCATGGGTTTGTGATTAAATACGAAAAACGCAAAAAACCTATTGTGCTAAAGCCCGATGTGGCCATGACTCCATCAGAAAAAATTGACCGCTACTTGGTGGAGGTAGGAGGCATCAATGATTCACTTGTTTACAATACATTCGACCAGCACAAAGCATGGACAAACGCCATGGTGGTAATGGATATGACGGGAAGCATGTACCAATACTCTCCTCAGGTGCTGCTGTGGCATATCAAAAATTCAGAACGAAGCGGCATCAAATTTTTCTGCTACTTCAACGATGGCGACAAAAAAGCGGAAGTAGATAAAAAGATAGGCGAAACGGGGGGAATCTATTTTGAGGATGCGAACAAACCGGAGAAATTGGCAAAACTGCTGTATAAAGTGATGAAGGCCGGCTACGGTGGCGAAACCTTGGACGAAAACGACTTTGAAGCCATCATAGCTGCAGAAAAAGAATACGCAGGCAAGTTTGAAAACCTAATCTTGGTGGCAGACAACACTGGTATCCGCGACTTTGAACTGATTGACAAAATAAAAAACCCTATACGGGTGGTGCTTGTTGGCTGCGAATGGGGAATAAATGTGCAGTACATAAACCTGGCTTACCGAACGGGTGGCTCACTGTACACTATCAACGACGATGTGACCGACATACTTACCAAAGTAAACGAAAAGAGGATCTTAGAAGTCAATGGCAACAAATACAAACTCAATAAACGCATCAACCTATTTGAATGCTACGACGAAGAATATTGCCAGTACCAATTTCAGCAAGAAGAGCTGGCTGAGGGCAAAACCATTTCCTCCCTCAAATCCTCACCTGTTGGAAAGAAGATGTTCAAAGGCGTTAAAGGGCAGAAGCTCCCGAGCAAAAAGAAAAAAAAGAAATGGAATAGGGGGTATTGAGGCTCACACCCAACCTCTGCCCGAGATATTTTTCCTTGTTCAGCATTGTAAATGTTGATTTTGTATAGGTTAACTAAAGACTCTCTTTCCCCACAAATTGCTCCCAATCATCCTTTATTGAACCTTTTAGCACCCGTGGGAATTTGATTTGCCCTCCTTGTTTTCCTTTCAAGGCAAGAAACTCATTGAATTTTTCATTGGGTAGAAAGGTAAGGAAAATATAGGGGAGTGCGTGTTTGCGTTCAACAGCGTAGTCATCGTTCAGTTCGCAGATGCGTTGGTCAAGAAATTGCTTGAAAGTCTCCTTATCTACAAGCCTATCAGTGCCCACATACCAGTGGTGAGCGTGTCGACCTTCATGGGTGTGGCCTATCACCGTATACTCATTGCTGATAATCCCAAACTTTTTGCAAGTATCGATCAACGCGGCATTCATGTTGTCAACGGAAAGATGTTCGCCACAAAGACTGAGATAATGCTTGGTACGTCCGATTATTTTTATTTCAAATTTGGTGGTGTTAAGAAACTCAATGACATCGCCAATGAAATATCGCCAAGCCCCAGAGCAGGTACTTATCAGCAGGGCATATTCAACATTGGGCTTCACATCTTTTATAGTCAAAAAATGAGCGTTGGCAAGCAGGTTTCCATCTGCATCGAAGTTATTCTCATCAAATGGTACAAATTCGTAAAATACCCCAGTGTTCAGTATCATTTTCATACCGGGGGCGTCGGGCTTGGTTTGGTAAGCAAAATACCCTTCGGAGGCCAAATAAGAATCCCAATAAGTAATCGGCTTGCCGCAGAGTTTATTCAGACTGTCTTTGTATGGGCTGATGGAAACGCCACCATGCACATACACCATAAAGTTAGGCCATATATCGTGGATATGGTTCAGGTCATATTCTTTGATAATGCGTTCCAATAGAATCTGAATCCAGGCAGGCACTCCGGCTATGATTCCAACATCCCAGCGGGGGGCATTTTTCACTATTTCGTCCAGTTTCTCTGCCCAGTTTTTCGTCCTGCGAATTGCTGGTTCGGGTTTAGTGAATGGTTCGTACCAAAATGGGACATGGCTTGTGGTAATTCCGCTGAGGTCACCACTATAATTTGTGCCATTAAAATTGAGGTCGGTGCTGCCACCAACCACGAGGCTATGTTTGGCAAAACAATCTTTTGGTATGGCTTTGCATCGCCCCGCTGCCACCACTTGCTTTATACTTGCCCGGCGGATAGCTTTGATGGTTTGCGAAGTGACAGGTATGTATTTACTTGACCCCTCAGAAGTGCCTGAACTAAGTGCAAAAAACTTAATATTTCCAGGCCAGGTCACCGATTTCTCACCATCAAAAGCACGCTGCCACCAAGGGTGCATCTTTTCGTAGTCGTGCCAAGGCACTAGCTTTTGGTATTCTTGAACCACATGGTCGCTAAACACGATGTCGCTGAAATGGTATTCTTGACCAAAAGCTGTATTACCGGCCTTTAGAAGTAGCCGTTTAAGCACCTTCATTTGGGTGGCCTGTGCCCGAGCTGCGGCCGAAACACGGCGAAGGAGTGGGGATTTTACAATATCTGAAAGCAGGCTCATGGTGCAATATTAAACAAACTTTTGGCGTATTGCAACTGCCAGCGGAATACACTACTTTTTGCTGCCAAACAGCAGGCCGATATTGAGCCCCCCCGAGTACAAGTAGCTATTTAGGTTATCGGTGCGGAATGAGTTAATGGATTTGCTAAAATTAGTTTCCACCCGCAGGAAGCAGCGTTTCATCAACTGAAAATCGGCACCGACCGAAAACATTGTGTTGAAAAGAAGCACGTGGTAAAGATTTTTGTTTATTTCGGTTTTGAATGTACTTGTTTGACCTTTGCTGGTCATTGCTGATTCCACAAAAGCATCCAAAAGGTAGTTGGTAGTGACACCTGCAGTAACGAACAAGGAGCTTTTGGATCGAGTGAAATGCAGCCTCAACTTGAGCGGGATACAAAGGAAGTTGTAAAGCGAGACCTCATTTAACCTGCCAAAAGCAATACCCCCCATAGGGTTTATTGTATCTCTAGAAGTCTGCTCTCCTTTTCGAGAATAATTGAGCCCTGTTTCAAACCCAAAAATTCCAAGAAGTTTCTTTTGAAAAACCACACCTGAAGTGAAGCCTAAAAAAGCTCTATCTTGACTATTTTTATTTTTCATCAAGGCATAACTCGAAGTATCTGAAGTTGTAAGAATTCGAAAGGAATAATCGGGCGAAAAAGTGCCGCCAATCAATAGTTTTCGGTTGCTCTGAGCACTGATTGTAAGAATTGCAAAAGCAAAAAATGGAAGTAAAATTATTTTTCTCATTGGTAGAACAAAGGTAGAATAAGATATCGTTTGTAAAAATAGTTTTTTTATAAACAAACCAATTAGACTTATTAGTTAAGAAGCAAAAAAAGGACAGTTACACTTCACCTAATTTCGCAGCCAAAAATAGCATGCAAACAATAAAACCAATAAAGAATGCACTGATTTCGGTGTACTACAAAGAGGGACTGGAGCCAATCATCGCAGAAATGAAGCGGCTTGGTGTGATCATCTACTCAACAGGTGGCACACAAGACTTCCTTGAAAAACAGGGCATAGAAGTAATGCCGGTGGAAGATCTAACAGGCTACCCGAGTATTTTAGGTGGAAGGGTAAAGACACTGCATCCTAAAGTGTTTGGTGGCATACTTGGCCGCAGGGAAAACGAAACCGATATGGCTGAAATGCAACAATATGAAATCCCAGAGCTAGACTTAATTATTGTGGATTTATATCCGTTTGAAGAAACTGTAAAATCTGGTGCAGTAGAGGTCGAAATTATCGAAAAAATAGATATTGGTGGGGTTTCACTCATAAGAGCAGCTGCAAAAAATTTCATGCATGCTGCTATTGTTTCATCCAAAAATGAATATGGCTTTTTGTTGGGGAAACTGCAATCTCAAAGTGGCACAACGTTAGAAGACCGAAGGCATCTGTGCAAGCAAGCATTTTTCACCACAGCACAATACGACAGCGAGATTTTAAAATATTTTTCTGGCAACCCGTTGGAGTTTCAGGCGGGGGCTTTTGGCTCACCAATGGGTTTGCGTTATGGTGAAAACCCACATCAACAAGGTGCCTTTTTTGGTGATACAGAAAAATTGTTTGAACAACTGAATGGGAAAGAACTTTCGTATAACAACCTAGTGGATGTGGAAGCGGCAATGGAATTGGTTAATGAATTTGAGAAGCCCTCTTGTGTAATTATTAAACATACTAATGCTTGCGGAGCGGCTGAACGGGAAACAGCTTTGGACGCTTGGAGAGATGCATTGGCGGGAGATCCAGTTTCAGCTTTTGGCGGAGTGGTAGCTTTTAATAGGGAAATAGATGCGGCTGTTGCAAAGGAAATTGACAGTATATTTTTTGAGCTACTGATTGCTCCTGCATTTACCAATGAGGCAATTGAAATTCTGAAATCAAAAAAGAACAGAATTGTATTGAAGTTGAAGAAATTTTCGCCAGCCAAATACCAACACAAATCATTGCTAGGGGGCGTGTTGGTGCAGCAAAAAGATATTTTTCAAGAACAAAAGACACACCTTAAAACGACTACAGAAAAGGCACCAACCGAAGCAGAAATAAATGATTTACTCTTTGCTTTGCGATTGGTGAAACATACCAAAAGTAACACCATTGTGTTGGCAAAAAATAGACAGCTGCTAGGCAGCGGCTGCGGAATGACTTCGAGGGTGGATGCATTGAAACATGCTATCAAAAAATCCCAGGAATTTGGTTTTGATTTGAAAGGTGCTGTGATGGCAAGCGATGCTTTTTTTCCTTTCCCAGATTGTGTAGAGATAGCGAATGAGTCGGGGATAAAAGCAGTGGTGCAGCCAGGCGGTTCAGTGAAAGACCAACTTAGCATTGACTACTGCAATCAACACCAAGTGGCCATGGTGTTCACAGGCATCAGGCATTTCAAACATTGATGGGAAAAGTAGAACTTTTTTTTAATAAAAACCTTCCTTCGCGGGTTGATGAAATATATGACCCGCTCTTCGATGACAAGCAACTAAAAGTATATGTCAAGCGTGATGATCTGCTGCACCCACACATAAGCGGTAACAAATGGCGGAAGCTAAAATACTTGCTTATGCAAGCAGAAGTGGAGAGCAAAAAGCATATTGTTTCTTTTGGAGGGGCTTACTCCAATCACTTACCTGCTTTGGCTGCAGCCTGTCATGAACTTGGGTTTGATTCAACGGGCATTATACGAGGAGAGGAACTGAATGATGAAAGCAATGCACAGCTTTCATTCTGCAAAAAAAAAGGAATGAACTTGATTTTTGTGGGGCGGGAAAAGTATAAAAATAAAAAACAAATTTTTGATGAATTTTTGGCATGGACACCAACCTCGGACAACCATTTTGGACAAAGCAGCACTACACTATTTGTAGACGAAGGAGGCTACTCCATATTGGGAGCTAAAGGTTGTGAAGCAATCATTGATGAGTTGGAATGTGAATATGATCATATAATTCTACCTGTAGGAACCGGAACTACTTTGGCAGGCATGGAGAATGCTATAAATCTATCAAAGACAAAACTTCACGGTATCGTAGTTTTAAAAGGTGCTGAATACTTGGCTGAGCAGATAAAGATATTAGCACCAGAAAGTACTAATTGGCAATTGCACCATCAATTTCATGCCGGTGGCTTTGCCAAGGCTACAAAGGAACTTCTAAAATTTATCCAAACAAAACAAATGGTTTGGAATATACCTTTTGAACCTGTTTATTCGGGCAAGATGGCCTTCGGGTTTTATAGGTTGGCAAGTGAAGGATTGTTTGAAGAAGGGACAAAGGTGCTGATGGTGCATACGGGAGGACTTTAAGTTAGTGACTCGTCCTAAAAAAAGTTTACAGTTTGCTCAACAAGGCTGATAAACAATTACCGAGTTAGCTAATGGACTATTCCTACCTTTGCACTGTGCACGATATCGAACCCTATTTTAACTGGCGGAACTTGTATACGAGTGAGAACGACCCTCGCTCACCTTACTACAAAAAAAAGCACAACGAGTTTGAATACCACAATAAAATTTACAACTTCCTTATTCACCCACAATGGGATGAGTTTGGCTCAGCTACTTTATACTTGAAACTTCTTTTTGTAGATTATGCAGAAGGATATGCCGTTATTGAATTCATCGGCGAATGGAACGATGCTGTGAACAACGACATCATGTGGTTAAAGCGGGAAGTGCTGGAGGTGCTGGCTACAGAGGGTATCGCTAAATATATACTCATTGGTGAAAACGTAATGAACTTTCATAGCTCCGACGATTGCTACTACGAAGAATGGTTTCAGGAGGTGGGTGATGGTTGGATTGCTGCCATCAATTTCAAGAAACATGTGCAACAGGAATTTGGTAATGTGAATGTTGACTACTATCTCAATTTTGGCGGCGAACTGGACACCATGAATTGGCGTATACTTACTCCTCAATTGTTGTTTGAACGGGTGAGCTGGGTAATGGGTAGTCGGCTGGGAGCTTAATTCTAACTCACCATCCTACTGCCCAGTTAGATCAAAAGTAAAGTAACATGAGACCATAGTTGAATAATCAAGACGTTTTGAAGCCAATTTGCGATAACACTTTATTTGTTTCAAGTTCAAGGTTACTTTTGTGCGGTGGAGTGAGTGTGAGAATTTGATGATGTGGAAGTGTGTTTAGTTTATTTATCCGAAGCCCTGCATCAAAGATTTTCAAATTAGCATCTCACCGAATTACTTAATACTTAAATGTCCTTCTCTCCCCGCCAACCCGACGAAGACCCAGAAACCTTGAAGGCTGTAGAAGCCTTTGAGTTGATGTTGCAGGGCAAAGGGCCAGCCTATTTTGAAGAAGAGCAACTGGAAGAGATCATAGACCACTACATGATGAAAAGCCAGTTGAAGAAAGCTGAGATGGCCATAGACCATGCCGAACAAACCTATCCATATAGCACAGGGTTTTTGGTGAAACGTGCCTCCATCAACCTCATGAAAGGCGACCTGAAACAGGCCAACGAATTGATAGAAAAAGCCGAAACAATAGAGCCTAACAACCCCGATATTTATTTGCTAAAGGCAGAGCTGGCTTCGCAAAACGATGACTTTGACAAGGTAGAGGAATATTTCAAAAAAGCCCTAGCATATACCGACGACAAAAACGATGTGTGCTTTGGTATGGCCGTTATCTACATCAATGCCATGCGGTTTGAAAAAGCCGCCAACGTGCTGGAAAAAGTGGTGGAAAACGACCCCGAAAACGAACACGCCATCTACGAACTGGCCATGTGTTACCACGAAAGCGGCAAGCACAACGAAGCCATTCGCTGGTTCAATAAATTTTTGGATATAGAACCTTACTCACCCTTTGCATGGTTCAACCTGGGAACTGCTTATTCGGCCAAAGGCCAAAATGCCAAGGCCGTGGAAGCCTACGACTATGCCCTCGTTATTGACGAAACCTTTGCCTCCGCTTGGTTCAACAAGGCCAATGCCCTGTATGAGCAAGGCAAGTATGATGAAGCCCTCGCCTGCTTCAAAACAGTGATGGAGATTGAGGGCAAGGATGCCACCACCATGTGCAATATTGCCAACTGCTACCATGCTTTAGAGAATTTGGAAGAATCGGAAAGCTGGTACCGCAGCACCTTGGAAATGAACCCCAAATATGCCGATGCGTGGTTTGGCCTTGGTCTGTGTGCCGATAGCCGCAACCAGTTTGACAAAGCGGCATTCCACTACCGCCGTGCCTTGTTGATAGACGGCAGCAACGCGGAATACCTACATGCTTTTGGGGATGTGAACTACGAACTGAACGAAATGCAGGCCGCCCTCCACTGCTACCAAAAGGTATGTGAACTGGAGCCCGAAAATGCAGATGCCTGGCACGACCAAGGTGTTACCCTCTTTGGCATGGGCCAAGTGGAAGCAGCTATAGAAGCCCTGCTGAAAGGCATGAAAATATTGCCTCAGCAAACGGAATTCCTGTACCGCATAGCATCCTTTCTTTTAGAAACCGCAGGCCGCGAAAAAGATGGCCTATTCTGGCTTGAAAAAGCCCTGCTGAAAGAGCCCGAAAAAGCCTATTGCCTGTTTCATTTTGAACCAAGCCTGAAAGACAACCCAAACGTGGCCGATTTGGTGAAGCGGTTTGAGCGGGGGTGAGGGGTTAATTTCGCAGCCTCCATTTCACTAACCCAGCCTTGGCCAAAAGACCCAACATCCGTTTTCAATCCCTAACCGGGCTGCTTCTTGCCACAGCTTTGCTGCTGGTTTTGAATTTGCTTTCGCAGCAGTTTTTCCTCCGACTCGACCTAACGGCTGAGAAGCGTTACACTCTGGCCAAGCCCAGCCGCGACTTGGCCAAAGGCTTGAAAGATGTGGCCTATTTCAAAATATACTTGGAGGGCGATTTCCCGGCAGGGTACAAGCACCTGCAAAAAGCCACGTTGGAGATTTTGGAAGAATACCGAGCGTATGCCGGGGCCAATATTGAATTTGAATTTGAAGACCCATTTGAAAAAGCAGGAACGCAGGAAGAGAAAGATAAAATAACTGAACAGCTATACAAGAAAGGGCTGCAACCCATGCCCGTGAAGTTGGATGAAACAGATGAACTTTCTACCAAAACTATTATACCCGGTGCTGTGGTCAGCTATCAAGGCAAAGAGTTTCCGCTGAACCTAATGCGACAGCAGTTTTTCCCGGGGGCCAACAACGAAGAGGAACTGAACAAGAGTGTAGAAAACCTGGAATACTGTATATCGGATGTGCTTCGCAAATGCGTGACCGAAAAGAAGAAACGCATAGGCTTCACTGCAGGCCATGGCGAACTGCCACGTGACGAGCTGGCCTCTGCCGCCAATGGGCTGATGGAAAGCTACGACGTGGAACGCATCAAGCTACAAGACCTGCCGCCCGTCGAACTAAACAAATATGATGTACTGGTTGTCGCCAAGCCAGATTCTATATACAATCCTTACGAACGTTTTAAACTTGACCAATATGTGATGCACGGCGGCAAGGTTCTTTGGTTGGTAGAAAATGTGGTGGCCGATATGGATAGCATCAGCCGTTACAAAGAATTTCTGACCCCCACGATAGAAACAGGATTGGAAGAACTGCTCTTCAAATACGGGGCACGGGTGAACTACAGCCTGCTGAGCGATTTGCAGTGCAACTTTATACCCGTGATAAAACAGATGCAGAACGGGCAGCCCGGGCAGGATATGGTTCCATGGACATTTTACCCGATACTTTCAAGCACCTCCAAGCACCCCATCGTGAAGAACCTGGAACCTGTGTGGGGGCAGTTCACTTGCACCATTGACACAGTGGGCGGCAAGGGCATACGCAAAACGGTATTGCTCAGCAGCAGCGACCACAGCCGCACCCTCAGCAGCCCGGTGATGATTAGTATAAAAAACTCGGTGGTGAGGCAGCAAGATGTTGGGCTTTTCAACAAAGCTAACCTGCCAGTATCGGTACTGTTGGAAGGCAAGTTCAAATCCTTTTTTGCCAACTACACCATGGACTCTGTGCCGGCAGAATTGGACTTCAAAAGCGAATCGCCCGAAAGCCGCATGATAGTGGTAGGCGATGGCGACATCATACGAAACCAGGTGAAACGCAGCACCGGAGAAATATATCCTTTGGGCTACGACCGCTATACCCGCACCACCTTCGGCAACATGAAATTCATACAAAATTGTATAGACTACCTGCTGGATGGCCACGGCCTGATAGAAGTACGCACCAAAGAGTTTCAGGTGCGATTGCTCGACCGGGCAAAGGTGAAACAGGAACGCTTCAAATGGCAGGTAATCAATATGGCTTTGCCGCTGCTGCTGCTGTTTGTATTCGCTGGTGCAAACAATGCTGTGCGGAAGAAGAAGTATGGGTGAAAGGGAAGTACGTCCCGATAGCTATCGGGATTGGGAAGTACGAAGTACGAATGATTCAAATTAAAGCAACTACATCAAGCCTTCATTCGTTCTAACATTGCCCAAACTATTTTACCCAATTTGCCCAATTCACATACTTTACCTAATAATAATGAAACGCAACCTCATACTACTTCTTCTACTTCTATTGGCTTCGGGAGGCTATTGGCTTTTCAGCAAAGGATATTTCTCAAGCAAAAAGCCAGAGTTAAGTGATTTTGCGGTAGCCGACTCCAATAGCATCACCAAGATATTTTTGGCCGACAGGCTAGGAAATACGGTGACCTTGGAGCGGAAAGATGAAGTGTGGATGGTAAATGGAAAATTTGAAGCCCACCGAGGATATTTGAAGCAATTGCTACAGACAGTAACCAAAGTGCAAGTGAAAAGCCCAGTGCCTAAAGAGCAATTTAACGGGGTGGTGAAGGACATAGCTGCCCAGCATGTTAAAGTAGAAATATACCAAGACAACGAATTAGAGAAGACCTACTATGTGGGCAACAGTACCCTGGACCGAATGGGAACTTATATGCTCATGGACGGCAGCAGCTCTCCCTTTATATGTGAACTGACAGGGTTTGAGGGTTTTCTTACCCCTCGCTACATAACCAACGAACTCACATGGCGAAACAAGTGCATTTTCAATGTGCCATTGGAAAAGGTGAATAGTGTTTCTCTTAACTATACTGACAGCCCCAGCTTAGGTTTCACACTTACATGGAGCGGCAATACTTTTCAGCTCAATGATGGCTTTGGCAAGGCAAATTCTTGGATTGTAGATACAGGTATGGTGCATTACTATCGTGGTTTGTTTGCAGGTGTTTATGCCGAAGCTTTCGGCACTGTGGAGTCCAGTGAAAATGTAGATTCTATCAGGAAATCAAAGCCCTGGTGTCTCTTGACAATTAAAAGCAACGAAAGGACTAGTTCCCTAGCAATCTATAAAAAGGGAGTAGACATACGTACCAAGATGCAGTACGATACCCAAGGCCGCCCTAATGGTTTCGATACAGAACGATACTATGCCTTCCTGAATGATGTCAATGAACCGATGCTAATTCAGGATTATGTGTTTGGAAACATACTGCGAAGGGCTAGAGATTTTGTAAGGAAATAAATATGCATTTTGTGTGTAAAAATCAGTTACGTGGATAATACAACTTCTTAACTTTGCAGCCACAACATATCCTATGAGCGACCCAATAAAACATGAGTGTGGAATCGCACTCATACGCCTGCTTAAACCCCTTGATTATTATAGGCAGAAATATGGCTCATCGTTGTATGGCCTAAAAAAGCTGTACCTGCTGATGGAAAAACAACGCAACCGCGGCCAGGACGGTGCAGGGGTAGCCACCATCAAACTTGATCCAGAGCCAGGAAGCCATTATATAAACCGTCACCGCAGCTACGAAAGCAATGCGGTAACCGATATTTTTTCTGAGATTTATAGGCAGATGCCCACCGATCAAGCAAAACTTGCCGATTCAGATTGGTTGAAGCAAAACGTACCCTATATGGGTGAACTGCTGATGGGTCACCTTCGCTACGGCACACATGGAAGCAATAGTGTAGACAAATGCCACCCAATGATTCGGGACAATAACTGGATGAGCAGAACATTGGTTCTTGCAGGTAATTTTAATCTTACTAATGTAGACGAGCTTTTCAATACTTTAGTAGAACTTGGGCAACATCCGATAGAGAAAGGTGACACAGTTACAGTACTTGAGCGTATAGGCCATTTCTTGGATGAAGAAGTACAAGCAGAGTTTGAAGGATATAAAAGCAAGGGATTCGACAACCCACAAATAACCCAATTGATAGCGGACGGTATTTCGGTAGAGAAAGTCCTGAAACGAGCAACTAAAAAATTTGATGGAGGCTATGCTATTGCAGGTATGATTGGCCATGGAGACGGATTCGTGATGCGTGATCCCAACGGCATTCGCCCAGCATATTACTACCATAACGACGAGATAGCTGTGGTGGCTAGCGAACGCCCTGCTATACAAACGACATTCAATCTTCAATACGAAGATATTTTGGAAGTGCCGCCTGGGTCAGCTCTCATTATTCGCAAAGATGGAAGGATTTATGAAGCACAAATAAACCCAGTGGCAGAGAACAAAGCTTGTAGTTTTGAGCGGATTTATTTCAGCAGAGGCAACGATGCAGAAATATACAAGGAGCGAAAAATGCTTGGAAGATTGATTTCACCTATTGTGTTAAGTGCGGTCGACCACGACACGCAAAGCACCGTCTTCAGCTATATCCCTAACACTGCCGCCACCTCCTTTTATGGTATGATAGACGGGGTGCTTTCTTATTTGGATGAATATAAGCGACAGGCTATAATGAACCTAGGGGGCAACATCACCGAAGAAAAGCTGACCGAAATATTAAGCCTGAAACCACGAAGAGAAAAGATAGCTGTGAAGGACGTAAAGCTTCGCACTTTCATAAGTGATGATACAAGCCGTGATGACCTAGTAGCACATGTCTACGATGTCACCTATGGTATCATTCGCTCTGGCAAAGACAATTTGGTAGTAATTGACGATTCCATTGTGAGGGGAACCACTCTTAAAAACTCCATCATTCGAATCCTTGACAGACTAAATCCCAAACGTATCATTATCGTTTCATCTGCTCCGCAAATCAGATACCCGGACTGCTATGGTATAGACATGAGCAGGTTGGGTGAATTTGTAGCATTTCAGGCCATGATAGCCTTGGTGAAGGAAAGTGGCCAAGAGGATTTGCTAAAAGAAACATATGACCGATGCAAGATGATGCTTAGCATTCCGAAAGAGAACAATGTAAATTTGGTAAAAGCCCTTTATGATCTATTTTCAGCGGATGAAATTACTCGAAGAATAGCTCAAATAATAACACCTGATGATGTGAAAGCAGAAGTACAGGTTATTTATCAAACTATTGAAAATCTCCATATAGCTTGTCCTAAAAACCTCGGTGACTGGTATTTTTCTGGTAATTACCCAACTCCAGGGGGAAATAAGGTTGTAAATAAAGCTTTCATCAACTTTATGGATGGTGTGCATGAAAGGTCGTATTAATTCTGTTTGCCAGAATCAATATTAAAAGAATATTAATCATTGTGTTACGTGCAATAAATGGAATTGCACTTTGCAAATTCCTGCCAAACCTTACATGAGGTCTGATTTAATTTGGGAAGTGTTTGGGAAGACATCTACTTTTGAAGTTCAAAGTAAGAAAAAACAACTATGAGACACATGAATAAAAAGCTACAAAAAAATCTTTATACAATAGTTTTTGTGTGTGTCAGCCTCGGGGCATTTGCTCAAGGTCAACAAGCAGACAAATACTTATACGTGAGCAAGCAGACTGGTGAGTTTTGCCAGTTTCAAGGCGGTCAGGGTAAAACTACTGATAAGTATGAGCATGGTGGAGTAACCAATGTGGTTGTGGATGGCCCCATCCAATATCAGGTGAACCCTGCCGACATGACCATAGGCATTAACCAAACCAAGAACTGGCAAGGTAAAGTGTGGCCAATCTTGGCACAATGCCCTGCTCCAGGTAACTCTGTGTGGTCAAAGCTAATAGCCCACTACGATGTGACCTATAGCCGCCCTCAAGGGGTTGGTATGGGTGGCAATGTGCAATCTACCTACGAATGTGGTGCAGGTTCTATTGACGATGGCTGTGCATTTCACGGCCCTGCTGGTGGCACCCACGAAATAATAAATAAGATTGGTACTGAAGAACAGCCTTTCGAGGTGTTCAGTATCAACTGTGTTATTCCTGCGGCATTCACTTGCCAAAATGGAACAGCTACTCTTCATGCTGACATTTACCCTGGAAACGGTGGCGATGTTACTTGGCAGACTCCTTTTGGGCAGTTGCAAGGAAATGACATCACTGTGAACCTCCCCGCCAATTTTAACAATATACCTGTAACTGCTACTTATACTGTATGTGGTTGCAGTTACACAGCCCAAGGCGTTATTCGTCCTAATAATTTTACTGGCTTTGGTCTACCTTGCTGCGTTAGCGGTACACAAGTTGTGGCCAATATAGCTGTTCTTCAGTTCGATGGCCCGTGTTGGCCTCCAGTAGTCTTCAGCCAAGCGGCTGTAGCCCCAATGCCCGACATGATGACTGCCGCACACACGGTTACGGCAATTTCGAATGGAGTGCCTTTTGTGGCTTCGACTGTGGCAGTTGCCGAAAACAATACTTGGACATACACCCCACTTGCAGTTGACTTTACCAAACTGGGCAAAATAGTAGAGACTATTGCCGATGCTGTGAAAAGCGTATCCGGCTCCCCATTTAGCCCAAGTGTAAATGTTACTGGTCAAATAAACATAGGCTCTGGAAAAATTTGTTGCCCAGGATTACCGAATTGCGTTCAAAACGCTGACAAAATTGAAGGACAAGTAGGTGTGGGAGCTTCTTTAAGTTGCCGATTCCCAGTATACGGAATACCTTATGTAGCCTCACTCGATGCTTTGCTTGATGTGGGGGTAAATGCTTCAGTAGGAGCAAATATAACAACTACTTGTACGGACCCTAAGGCTTGTATTACAGGAGCTGCTTCACTCACTCTTGGCCTTGGCCTTGGCCTGTCGCTAGCTGGTGGACTTGTAACCGCCGACCTGCGTGCAGTAGTCGAAGGTGCAGGGGTTGAACTCCAATATTGTTTTTTACCTGCACCTGCTACAGCAGCCTATACAGTAACCCTTGGCAAGATAAAAATTGTTGGGTCAGTTACTACGCTAGAAATATTCAACTACTCGGTAGAGTATGTATTGTTTGAAGGCTGGCAGTCGGGCCCGCATCCAATCAATCTTTAATTTTTCAAGACCCATTGAAGTCATGAAAAATATCATTCTAGCAAGTTTGATGGTGAATACATTCATCGCCGTCTCAGCAGAAGACCGCATCCCCAAGTTTGAGGTTGCTCCGGTTGAAGTAGCTTTTTCTGCCACATTCACTGGAATACAGCCTGATGCCTCGCACAAGTCAGGCGACAACCTTATTTACAAATTCACCGGCCAAGTGTTTGGCCCTGGAATGGACGGACAACTACAACTCGAAGGTTTCAGCGGCAAAACAGACCGCAAGACACCTTGGGAAACACTCACCGAACTGGTGAACGCATACAAAAGGAAAGACTACGAAAAGATAATGTCCTTATATAGCAAAGTCAGCCGCGATGATTTGGATGCTATGCTGGCTGGCGACATGAAAGACAAATACCTGAACCATATAGGCAAAATACAGTCAGCACAGATTATTGCTGGATTTGAATACAAAGGTGGTTTCTTGGTAATATACCAAGCCAAGGGAATAGGCATGAGCACCTGCTACATGACCCAAAGCAAAAAGAAGTTTCTGATTACTGCTTTCAAAGACGATGGCCCTGAGTCTTGGAACCTGTCACTATATTTCAAGTTCAAGCCTGAGCCAATGAAGCAACCTGAATTGATTACCAAAATGGATAGCTTTGAAGTATCAGACAGCAAAAGCTTTTCGTTCCGCCTGAGCAAGCCCGGCAATTGGCTGGTGGTGTTCAAAGACAAAGTAGGCGAAGGCACTCTTTATAATGCCCAAGATGGTAGCAACGGCGATGTAAACAAAGAAGAAGGTGTAATGGATGTGGAGTTCAACAGCCGCAAGGTTTCGTCAAACAAAGACTACACACTCTACGCGGTGGAAACAAACTACCCCGTAACCATGGTGACCGAAACATTGATAAAAAATGCCATGAGGTTTGGCTTCAGGGTTTACAAGAAATAACCATAGATAACTTGACGAAAAGGCCGCTTACTTTGGGCGGCTTTTTTAGTGTATCAATGTTGAACTACTAACTTAATTGGTCTACTTAAGCCGATTTGCAACACATAAATTCCCGCAGCTAAATCTGCAATACGAAGGAGATTAATCCCTGCATGTAGCTGCTGATTTAATAGTGCTTTACCACTAATGTCAATTATGTTGGCAACGGCGATATTCGTTATTTCTATTGAAATTACATCAGTCGCCGGATTTGGAAAAACGTTTAATTGCCTTGAGGCAACTTCTGCCACACCAATAGTACAGTTCATATCATTCAAGTATTTCAACGGCTTGTAGGCATTCAGTCGGCCACCGCTTTTGGTGATGGTGGCAAGGGCAGTATTTGAGTCTGTATTGTTGAGCAGGATGCTGATAAGATCGGAAGCTATGGAGTCAGGCTTTTGGTTGTATAAGTGCAAATACTTGGGGCAAGCTGCCGAAAACATCAAACCCACCACCCCTGCTACTTGCGGACTGGCAAAGGAAGTGCCGCCGTCTTCGGTATATCCGTTGGAGGTGGTGGTGCAGAGTATATCTACTCCAGGAGCTGCAATATCCACTGCGTTTTTGCCGTAGCCACAGCCATTAACCTTTTTGTCGTCACGGTCGGTACTTGTCACCATTATCAAAAACTTGCTGGAGCAACTTGTTGGAATATCAAAGCTGGTGTCAATATTTTGAGAGAAGTTGGAAGTGCTTGCCACCGAAATTATCCCCGCCTTGCCCAGCGAATCATACATTCTGCACCAAATAGGGAAATCAGCAGGCATGCCAAAATCAACCCCAAAGGAGGAGTTGACACAGACCACAAAAGCCCCCTTTTGTCCGTTGCTGTTGTTATACATCCTTCTCATTTTCAGGATATATGCATAACTCTCCACCACACTGCTTTCTACATTGGTGAAGCAGGCCACAGGCAGCATCTTTATGTTCCAGTTCACACCCGAAATGCCAATCTTATTATTACCCGTTGCCCCAATAATACCCATCACTTGTGTGCCGTGGGGAAGTGGGAGAATATTGTCGTTGCCATTGGGAACATCCAGCCCACGATAGTCGTCTTTGTAGCCATTGCCGTCATCATCGAGGTTGTTGCCGGGTATTTCATTGCGGTTCACAAAAAGGTTGGCCACCAAGTCGGGGTGGTTCAAATCCATGCCGCCATCCACCATGGCTACCACAATGGTATCTCCATTTTTAGTGACCCCGCCTGTGCTAATGTCCCATGCTTTAGTAACGGCAATATCCGCCCCGGCAGTGCCACCATTTTGACCCGTATTCAGCAAACCGTATTGTTGGGCAAACAAGCTGTCGTTGGGTGTTTTGCTTCGCAATGTCACGCGGTGGTTTAGCTGCACTGCATCTACTTCGGGCAAGGTGTTCATTGCATCCAAGGCTTGCTCATCCGTATATTTTTTTGCATCATATTGCAGCAACCACAGCCCCATCTCCATCGAAATCTTTTGCTTTACTTGGATGCCATCCGGCAAATGCGTGACAAGGGATTCAAAGTCATCAGCTTGTTTCAGGGCTACTATTAGTTCCCCGGCAACAGCATTGGTTTGTGCCGAAACACTCAACCGAAGAAGGCAGGAGAAAAGCAGAGGTGCTATTGTCAAACGGAGCATAGTCGAAGTATTTTTTGTAGTAGTTAAATGCAATAAAGACCTTTAGGGTTGCACCAACTTTGGCACTAGGTCGAACGATTTTTTGCCATGTTTCATCTTCAAGGTATAATAGAAATCCAAGTTGGTTGACAGTAGAAAGGTGTCGCACCGTGTGCTGTCTTGCCGCTTGTAAAGCACAGCCTGGCAAGGTGGTTCGCCATCCAGCCACATCCGGCCATACACTTTCGATTGAGTGATATTTCCGCTGCTATCAATATGTATGTTCACTGGGTTTTTGCGATTGCTACCTGTGTAAAACAAGTCGAAATCGCCAGCTAAAAGAAAAGGTTTTGCCGTATCAATAGGTAGGGTAGAGTTGTCTTTTGTAGGCTTGATTGAAGCTTTAGGTATCATTTTTTTATCCTGCCCAGATTGGCCACTGCCAAACAATACTATTGTGCAATAAATCCATTTTTTCACTGGGCAAAAGTAAAGTGGCTTCTACATTTGCCGCAATGTTTATAGAACCACGCCGTAGTAAAGCCCATCGTGGATGGATAGAGGTAGTATGCGGAAGTATGTTTTCGGGAAAGACTGAAGAACTCATTCGCCGTTTGAAACGAGCCAAGATTGCCAACCAAAAAGTTGAAATTTTCAAGCCTGCCATCGATGTTCGTTACGATGAAAAGAAAGTAGTAAGCCACGACCAAAATTCTATCATGAGCACCCCAGTAGCCAACAGCCTCGAAATTTTACCACTGATAAACAACATGGAAGTAGTAGGCATTGACGAAGCCCAGTTTTTCGATGAAGACCTGCCAGCAGTATGCGAAGCCATAGCCAACCGTGGCATCCGTGTCATAATTGCAGGTCTGGATATGGATTATTTGGGCAAACCATTTGGCCCCATGTCAGCATTGATGAGCATTGCTGAATATGTGACTAAGGTACATGCTATTTGCATGGTATGCGGTGATATTGCATCACACTCCTACCGCCACCACAAAGGCGACATATTGGTGATGCTTGGCGAACAAGATGTATATGAGCCTCGATGCAGGCAGTGTTTCGAAGAAGGCATGGTTAAAGAAAATCCTACCCTTTTCCCTGATTGATGCCTCTATCACTTCTTAAACACCCTCACAGCACACCAGCCCAAAACGGGCAGGGTTAAAGTAGCAGCGAATGCAGTGATGCAAGGTAAGAAGCAGCAAAGTACCGCCGCAAATAGTAGGTAATACAAAGGATAAAGCAGAATCAAAAAACCAAACAACATGGAGTCATAGAACACACTACCCTGGTTCAATTTGGCTGCAATTCTATTCAGAGGATAGTAAAATGGTGCATTGCACAACCAGCCTAGCAAAGCAGGGGCAAGTAGCAGCAACCGAAGAAGCATCGGAGTATCGTGGTGCAGTTTCATCACCTTTTCTTTGTCCCAAGTCAGTGGCTTCATTCGGCCCTCCAGCAAGGTGTTGAATCGGTTGAGGCAAGCAGCATCCATGGATGGTTCCCCTACATCGGCAATAGCTATTGGTTTATCATACACCATCTCAAGGCTCTTGCCTGGCCCTGCAAATGAAGTATAGTTGAGCCCGGTTGGAATTATCCTCAGTTTGTCTTTTAGTTCAGGATCAAGAAATGCTTGCATGGCCACTCTTGCCAATCCTTTTTTCAAGGGTCTAAGTTTATACTCATGCACACAAAGGCCCTCCGGATAAAAATAGATGATGCCATTGTTTTTGAGTGTCTTTCGGCATAGTTCGAACAGTTCATCATTTTTCAGTACATGCTCACGTCCACCATCGTTTCCACGATATGCTGGAATCATATGCAGACCATTAAAAATTTTACGAAGTAGCCCTTTTTTAAACACATCCCCTCGCACCACAGTATGGCCGGGTTCTTTCATCATAGCACCCTGAACCACGGTATCGAAAAAAGAGTTTGGGTGGTTGCTAGCCATTATTGCAGGCCCTTTCAGGTTTCGCACCCAATCAGGTGGCGTATTCCTTTTTTTGAAATAGATATAGGCAGCAGGCCTAGCCAGAAAGGTGGCAAATCGGTATAAAAAATTTGGTTTCATTACTTGCTCAAATACATACTTTTCTCTTTGTAAAGCTGCCTGAAGTAAGGGTCGTAAAGGTCCTTGATAAATAGGATGGCTTCGCCCGTTGATTTCATTTCTGGGCCCAGTTCTTTTTCAATTTCTGGAAACTTGTTGTAGGAGAAAACAGGTTCTTTGATGGCAAATCCTTCCAGCTTTCGCATGATGTTGAAGTCTTTGAGTTTTTTAGCTCCGAGCATTACCTGCGTAGCTATGTTGATATAAGGAACTTGATAGGCTTTGGCAATGAAAGGCACGGTGCGGCTGGCTCGGGGGTTGGCTTCAATCACATACACATAGTTATCTTTGATGGCAAACTGTATATTCAACAATCCCCGAATGTTCATGCTATGTGCCAGTTTCACCGCATAGTCGGTCATGGTTTTAACCACACCTGCATTCAACGTAAAAGGAGGCAGCACCGCCGATGAATCTCCGCTGTGAATTCCAGCGGGCTCTATGTGTTCCATCACTCCTATGATATGAACATCATCACCATCGCATATACAGTCCACCTCAGCTTCCTCAGCCCTGTCCAGAAAGTGGTCAATCAGCACCCGGTTGCCAGGAAGTTCCCTTAAAAGATTTACTACAGCAGTTTCAAGTTCCTCGTCGTTTATTACTATTTTCATGCCTTGTCCACCTAGCACATAGCTAGGTCTCACCAGCACAGGGTAGCCCACTTCCTTGGCCACTTGGATGGCTTCGTCAGCAGTTTCGGCAACTCCATATTGTGGGTAGGGGATGCCTAGTTCTTTGAGCAGGTCGCTAAACAATCCCCTGTCTTCGGCAGTGTCCATGTCCTCGTAGCTTGTGCCAATGATGGGTATGCTATGTTCTTTCAGTTTCTTGGAAAGTTTCAAGGCTGTTTGGCCACCCAGTTGCACAATTACCCCTTCTGGTTTTTCATGTAGAATTATCTCTCGCAAATGTTCCCAAAATACTGGTTCAAAGTATAGCTTGTCGGCCATGTCGAAGTCTGTACTTACCGTTTCGGGGTTGCAATTTATCATGATAGCTTCGTAACCACATTCTTGAGCAGCCATCAGACCGTGTACACAGCTATAATCGAACTCGATGCCCTGCCCTATTCGGTTAGGCCCTGAACCCAGCACTATAATTTTTTTCTTGTTGGATGTTATGGATTCGTTGCTTTCAGCTACTCGCTGCTCAAATGTACTATAAAAATAATTGGTACTACTCTCAAACTCTGCCGCACAGGTGTCCACCATTTTGTAACTGCGTTTGATGTCCATCTCGTGGTAGCGTTTGTCGAACACTTCGTCTTCGGTGCAACCAACCAAATAAGCTATCTGCACATCACTGTAGCCCATGCGTTTCAGTTCGGCCATCAGCGGTATTGCTATATTCTGAATAGTATATCGCTTGGCCTCGATTTCAATAGTTACCAAGTCTTGCAACTGCATCAAAAACCAACGGTCAATCCGAGTTGCTTTTTCAATACTGCTAATTGGCACACCAAGGCTGAGGGCATCTTTGAGATGAAAAATTCGATCCCAACTTGGGTGAGCAAGGCTTTCCATTATCTGATCCAAATTGCGAAGCTGTTTTCCGTCAGCCCCCAAGCCTGAGCGGTTAATTTCCAAGCTCTGAATTGCTTTTTGCAAAGCCTCCAAGAAGCTGCGACCAATGCCCATTACTTCACCAACACTTTTCATTTGTATACCAAGTGTTTTATTCGCACCTTTGAATTTATCAAAATTCCAACGAGGTATTTTTACTATTACATAATCCAACGCAGGCTCAAAGTATGCGGAAGTGGTTTTGGTCACTGGATTCATTAGCTCGTCCAATGTAAAACCAATGGCTAATTTGCTGGCTATTTTGGCTATGGGATAGCCTGTGGCTTTGCTTGCAAGAGCTGAAGATCGGCTTACCCGTGGATTGATTTCTACAGAGATGATTTCTTCGTCCTCTGGGTTCACAGCAAACTGCACATTGCAGCCACCAGCGAAGGTGCCTATACTCCGAATCATGTGGATGGCTTGACTTCGCATTTCTTGGAAACAAGTATCACTCAAAGTCATGGCAGGAGCTACTGTAATGCTATCTCCCGTATGTATTCCCATTGGGTCAAAATTTTCGATAGTACATATCACAGCCACGTTGTCATTACTGTCTCGTAGAAGCTCTAGTTCATATTCTTTCCAACCAATCACGGCTTTTTCAACCAAAACTTCATGGGTAGGGCTGGCCTTCAATCCACGCATCAAGGCAGTGTCAAAATCTTCTTTTTTATGAATAATTCCTCCACCATAGCCGCCCAAGGTATAGCTGGGGCGAATCACCAGAGGGAAACCGATTCGTTGGGCAATTTCCTTTCCCTCCAAAAAGGAATTAGCTACATCAGAAGGTGCGACACCCACCCCAATCTCAATCATCAATTTACGGAATTTGTCGCGGTTTTCGGTACTTTCTATGGCTGCAATGTCAACCCCAATGATCCGCACTTTATACTTTTCCCAGATGCCGAGTTCGTCGGCTTCTTTACAAAGGTTGAGAGCAGTTTGGCCGCCCATTGTTGGTAGCACTGCATCTATTTGTTGCTCCTCTAATATCTGTACAATGCTTTCAACCGTGAGCGGTTTCAAATACACATGGTCGGCCATCACCGGGTCGGTCATGATGGTTGCTGGATTGCTATTGATAAGTGTTACAGAAATTCCTTCTTCTCGAAGGGAGCGGGCTGCTTGGGTGCCGCTGTAGTCAAATTCGCAGGCTTGGCCTATGATTATGGGGCCTGAGCCAATGATGAGAACCGACTTTATTGAGTTGTCTTTGGGCATTTTTTTTTTATCCCGCCTGTGCGGGACATCCAAAAATGTGTTTGAGAAAGTGTTGCAAAATTAAGGGAAAATGGTTTTGTAGTCAGAACGATTCTATCCACAAAATGATGCTATACTTGATGCAAGCCACTGCATGTCGAACCGTTCGTAGGGATACGAGGTATTAGGAAAAACGTCCAATTGTCGTTTCTTAAGCATTGAATAGTCATGTGCCGTATTGGCAACTCCTTCCGAAGTATCAAGGTCACCGATGCCAAGCCAGGGGAAGAATTGCCAAAACCTCTTCGCTCAGGTATTGCTTTGTTACTAAGTAAATAAGCAAGACGTTGGGTTTTTCCAGCAAATTTTTCCATCCATATATATGTGTTTTGCCCAACTGAGCTGCAAAAAGAGGAAGCTTTTCCTCTAGCTTTGAGGCATCCATCATGCGAAATTTTTTAAAAAACTGCCTCATCCCTCTTCAGCATTGTTCCCAAAGTAAAAACCATGGAGACCCTTTCAAGGCTGGTATTTGCCAAATGTAAATCCATATACCCACCCCTGATGTGGCCAAAAAGGTTGGCCTGCTTAATCTGGTTTTCATCCATAAATCTCAACCTGATCATCCAGAAACTGAATGCTGAATTCCTCAATAAAAGCTATTTCGCCATCCCATAAAACTAAGGTGAGAAAATGCCCCAAGTTTGGCGGAGCATTTTTTTTTTAGTGAGTCAAATTGTTAGGTACATCCAAGTGCCTCTTGAAGGAGGATGAGTATGTTCATAGCAGTGAGCAAAGAATATTCAGCAACATAAAATTCATTTATTCAGCATTGCCATAGCGTACTTTTGAAATCTAATCTTTTTCAATTGTCCAAGTACGATTCATTATATTAATAATATGGAAACCCACGAACGCTTTATGCGAGAGGCATTGAAAGAGGCACAGAAAGCTTTTGATGCGAAGGAAGTACCTGTTGGATGCGTAGTGGTGTGCCAAGGTGTAGTAATTGGTCGAGGCCATAACCTCACCGAGCGGCTTACGGATGCAACTGCTCACGCAGAGATGCAAGCTATCACAGCTGCTGCAAATCATATTGGTGGTAAATACCTGATTGAGTGTGCCCTGTATGTGACTCTTGAACCTTGTGTGATGTGTGCCGGAGCTATTTATTGGAGTCAGCTTGGTGGGCTGGTATGGGGTGCAAGTGATGAAAAGCGAGGGTTCAGCAAGATATCTCCGACAATCATTCACCCAAAAACCGAAGTGACCAAAGGCGTACTTGCCGAAGAGTCTGAAAAGTTGCTGAAAGATTTTTTTAAGAAGTTGCGTTAAGATTTCCCACGAAGTGTTTTTGGTAAAAATGTGCGAGCCCCTTCAACTCATTTTGGTTTCGACGGGGAAGATTCTCAACCTTTGAAAGTGCTTCAGTAAGGTGCTTAAACCTTAGTTCCATCTTTTCTTTGTCGAAGCTGGCATAAAGCGGCACTGCCTCCACTTGCTCTAGCTGCGAATACGGTTGACCGTTTAGCAAACCAATACTGAGTTTTAGTTTTAGATAAACAGGTAGATGCCCCCAAGTGAATATATCGTAGGCAACAAAATCGCCCAACGAATAGATGGCAAATCCTTTTTTCTGCCTGCCAGTGCTTTGGTCTGCAAAAGTGTATGTTTCCATTGGCTGTATATTATGGGGGTGGCTGCCCAAAATAATGTCGGGGCCACACTCATCGAACACCCGATGAAACAAATCAACGATATGCGAAGAAGGGTAGGCTTGGTATGCGTTTCCGCAGTGTAGCGATATTGCCGTAAAAGCAGCTCCTCGCTCTTTTGCTAAGCGGCATTGCTCTTTGAGCAAGGTCAAATCGCATCCGGGGGTGTTCAATGGAAGGTGGTTCGTAAGCCAAGGCTTGTGTTTGGGATTTATTTCTCTGTTAAGAGAGTAAGTATAGCTTAGAAAAGCTGTGCGGATTCCATTTCTTTCCAAAATGGGAAAGCTATGCAAATCCGTTTCAGTCAATGCTGCTCCGCAGTGGGCTATTTTTTTCTCATCCAAAAATGCAAGGGTATCGGCCAACCCCGTTTCCCCCATATCAAGCGAATGATTGTTGGCCACACTTAGCACATCGAAGCCACTGTAGTTTCCATTTCCATTGAAGATATTAAACATCTCTTCTGAACCATTGAAGTACATATGATATAGCATCATCTCTGGGACTGCCTGCTGCTTTTTGCTTGTCACAATAGGGGTTTCCAAGTTAGCAGTCACTATGTCTGCTCCAAAAAAATCCTTGCCCACCTCATCCCAAAGATGCTTGGCTGTATTGGCATTGATGAGTTTATAGGGCATCAGGTCGCCACCTGCATGAAGTGTGATTGAGTTGATTGCTACAAAACCTTCAGGCATGTGAAAATCCAAATCCTGCTCGGCGAAATACGTCTCGGCATCAAAGCCCTTGCTACCAGTGTTGTGTGGGTTTTGGTAATATTTGTAGCCAAGGTAGATCACTCCGTGTGCACCCATACTGCGTGGGTCTTCCTCAAAATCGCGAACTGGAAATTTCCATTTGCCCCAATGCAGCCATCCCAGAAATCGATAGATTGCAGCCAATATGGGAATAGTTAAATAGCCTACCCAAGTAACTCCTTTTGCCGCCTTAGGCTTTTTCATTCTGCCGCAAAATAATGCTGAAAAAGGATTGCATCAAAGCAATCACCTTCAAATCTTCACCCGCATGGCCACACTCAGGCTGGCACTCCACAGGTGTTCTTTCAATAGTTGCTTGTTGGGATAGCTGTTGGTAAGGCTGCAGTGGAACTCAGGGCCGGCCAGCAGTTCTACTTTGCCAAATTGCATTTTCATTCGGGGATTGAATATAGCTGATACTTGCATCAAAGGTTTACGGCGATTGTCGCTATAGGGAGCGTAGTTATCAGCTAAGGGTGACTTTTCTGCCAGCATCACTGCGGGCAAAAGCCCCTGCCGTAGTTCCAGTTTGGCTTTTCCAATATTCAATTTGTAATCAGCCAATAGCGGCACTTCTAAGCGGTAACTAGCATATTGACCTAGTTTGGTGTTGCTGCCAGCCTTGTGTATATCGCTCGTGTAAATAGTGTATCCATATTTGCTCAACAAAAGCCCTGTGGTAATATTCCAATTTTTGCTCACTTGTTTGCTCACCATAGCTCCCACAGAAACGAAAGTGGCAGGCCTTTGTTTTAGCATCGAAAGTTGGGAGGTGTTGGAATAGGTTTGCACATTACTGCCAACAAAAATGGTTCGGTGAGATATGCCCATACTGCCAAACATTTCCAAGGTTAGATTCTTTCTAGGGCATCCTTCCCTGGGCTTATCGCAAGTAGGTGTTGGTTTATTTTTGAGAAATCCAGCTTCCATTTTTGGTGCTGATAGGGGCAGCATTACTATTTGCAAAGGCCTCGGCATAGGCTCCATGGCTGGAAGAGGAAATGCTTTTTCGGAAAGTACTATCGAAGGTTGGGTTACTGATTTATTTTCAGCAAAAAAAACTAGTTTTACCTCTGCTACTATCTCAGCGTTTGCCAACTGCCTATTTACTCGTATTTCCTTGCTTGCAGTTTCGTTTGGGTTAAGATATTTGCCCACGAACATCAACAACACAAATACTGATGCAAAAGCACCCCATTGAAACATCCTACCCCTTTGCTCGATGCTATGCAGGGCTGATGCCAGAGCATTCCATGAGTCTGAGCTAGTTTTTAGCTCAAAATCTTTAGCTGCTTTTTTGAGTATATTTTCAGTCGTGCTTTTCACTGTCCTGGTTTTCTATTTGCCCTTTATTTTCAGATTCTTCTTCCCACCCTTTCTCGGGCTTGGCCTCCACCGATTTGCCGACTGCTTCCAATAGTTCGTCAAACTGGTCACGCTCGTCCATGCTGGGCTGGTTTTTCATTTAAGGATTGTTACGGTTTCGAGTGCTATTTCATGTAGTCTTCCTTTGGCGGCTATTAGTCGGGCCATTAACATTCTGGCACGGGTATAATAGTTGCGGATGGTATGTTCTTCAAGCCTCAATAACGATGCTATTTCCTCATGGTGTTTTCCCTCGATGCTGTACAGATTGAGCACCACCCGATAAGCCGCTGGAAGCGACACAATCATCTCTACAATATCGCTGCTGTGCAGTCCCGAGTCAGTTTCTATGTCTTCAAAGTAGCTTTCTGCCAGCACAGGTTCAGGGTATTCTTCAAAGGCCAAGTCAGCCTTAGCCCACCGCACAATATTGCTTAGCATGGTGGCCGACAGCCAATCTTGAAAATGCCCTTGAAAACGGTAAAGCTGAATTTTAGAAAATGCCTCAACAAAACCTTGCTGCATCAGCTCCTCCGCTTTTTGTAGCCCACCGGTGTAGCGATAACAAAGCCCCAACATCTTGGAGGAGTATGCCTCAAACAATGCCTGCTGCGATGGCCGATGACCATCAAGGCAGCGGCGGATACGTTCCTGTTCTAACCTTGTAGCTGCGTCTCTCAACTCTGACTCAGCATAGAATTCCTGCTTTTGTTTCATTTGATAAGTATGACGTAGAAATGTTGCAGAGCGTTAGTTGGTTTATTTAATTTGGGTAGGCAAATATAAGTAAAAACTAAGAATCAAACCCGATGGTTTTTTATTCTGTACATACCTCTTTAATCAATTGATAATTTTAAGTTAACCATTAATCAAATGCATAAATTGTTTCATAGTTCAAGAAAAGAAATAACATACGAGAATAAATCAAATTCTCTGAATTCAACTACTCCCCATCAAACTCCACCAACTGGCTGCCGAGTTCCTTTTTCATGTTCACAATTTTTTCGAGGCTTAGTAGCAATGCTGGCAGCAAAATGAGGTTCATGAACATGCCAATGAACAAGGTGATGGAGGTGAGCAGTCCTAGTGCTTGTGTGCCTCCAAAGGTGCTGAACACAAAGATGACAAAGCCACAAAAAAGAATGACGGAAGTATAAACAATACTCACCCCGCTTTCGATAATGCTATCTTTCACTGCAGGGCCTATTTTCCAATTGTTCTTCTTCAGGAAGTAGCGGTATTTGGCCAAGAAATGGATAGTAAAGTCTATACTGATGCCATAGGTGATACTGAAAATGATGATGGTGCTTGGCTTCAAGTTGATGTCGCCAAAGCCCATGATGCCAAGTGTGATGATGAGTGGGATGATGTTTGGCACAAGAGAAATCAACACCATACGCCAACTAAAAAACAGGAATGCCATGAGTATACTGTTGATGAGGAGTGCCAGTACCATACTGGTTGTGAGGTTGCTGATGAGGTAAGAGTTTCCTTTGAGGAATATCAGGCTTGTTCCTGTTAGTTTTACTTCAAACTTCTCAAATGGGAATATGCTGTCTGCTCTCGCCTGTATTATTTTGCGTAGCTTCTCGGTTTCCACACTACCTATATCAGCCATTTGCACACTTATCCGAGCAACTTTGTAGTTGCTGTCAACGAGCCCCTTCAACATGTTATTCTTCTGTCCTTTCTTTGGTCGCATGAAGGTTTGCAGGGCTATAAATTCATCACTGCTGGGCAGCACATAGCTTTCAGGGTCGTAGCTGTGAAGAGCTTGACTGCTGAACTTTATCATTTCCAACAGACTCACTGGTTTGCTGAATTGCGGATACTCGGAAAGCACCTTGCTCAGGTCGTCCATTTTTTGTAGGTTGGGAAGGCTGCGAAAAGCACCTTTCTTTTTTGCTTCTATCTGCACCTCGAATGGCATCACTCCATGGAAATGTTTTTCAAAGAATTTTAGGTCGGTAAATACTTTTTCTCGCTTGGGCACATCATCAAGTATGTAGCCAATGTTTTTTACTTTGGTGAAACCCCAAAAACCCAGCCCCATAAGCACAAACGTAATGACATAGATGGCAGGGCGTTGATTGATAACCATGCGATGACACCATTGTGTAAAGAAGCCAAGTCGTTCGTTTTTTAGGTGTTTTAGTTGCTTGGGGTTAGGCGGTGGAAGGTAGCTAAATACGATTGGCAAGAAGAGGGCAGAAACCGCATATACAACCATGATATTGATACTGGAAATAATCGAGAATTCATCTAACAAGGAACTACCCGTAAAATTGAATACTCCGAAGCCAACAGCCGTGGTAACATTGGTAAGAAACAATGCCAATCCGTTTTTACTGGTGACCCGTGTGAGGGCTAAAATTTTGTTGCCGTGTGCTGCATATTCCATATGGTATACGTTCAGCAAATAGATACAGTTTTGTATGCCAATAATCACAATGAGCGGAGGAACCAATCCTATCAACACAGAAATCTTGTAGCCCAGTAATGCGGTAGTTCCTAACGTGAATATCACACCAAGGATAACTACAATGATGGAATAGAACACCGCCACAAACGAGCGGAAGAAAAACCACATAATAAGGCTGGTGATAAATATACTTATGAAGGTGAACGTGAGCAGTTCGTTTCTGATTTTAACCGCATATACCGTACGTATGTATGGCAGTCCGCTAAAGCATACTTCTTCACCGTGTTTTTTGGCAAATTCGTTGGCCATTTTTTCGATATCCCCCACCAAACCAATGCGTTCTTTTGTATCTAACTTTTGCTTGCTCAAGGTCACGCCCATCAGGGTCACATTGGCCGAATCGTTCAACAACAAACCTTTGTAAAATCCCAGCCCTGTTATCACAGACTTCATGCTGTCAAGCTCATGCTGGTTTTCCGGTTCACGGTCAAAAAGCGGATTGACAACAAAGCGTTCCTCGGCTTCGTTGCGGTCTATCTTATACATCTGGGCGATGCTTACCACTTTCTCTACTCCTTCGGTAGCTTGCAACTTTTGCGATAACTCATACCACTCATTAAAAAAATCAAGTTGCCACAGTTTTTCGCTTTTAACCCCAAGCACCAGCACCGAACCATCCTCGCCAAACCGCTGCTTGAACGCCATGTAATCCACATAGTCGCTATCGTTTTTGGGGATGACCTTGGCAAAATCGTAGCTGAGCCCTATACGTGTGCTTTGCCATATCATTAGCAAGGTGAAAGCAGGCAATGAAATGAGCACCCAAAACCGTTGTCGCAGCATAAATCCTGCTATCTTAGACCACATAAACTTTTTTATTTTGCGGGCAAAGGTATGGGGCGGGTGATTCGTTAATTTGTTGATTCGTTGGTTGGCAACCGATTGAGTAGTATCGTCCACTTTTGTTTCAAGTTTGATTGCAATAAATCACTAATCCACAGCCCTGTTGATATTAACTTATTACATACCAACTTGAGGTCATTATTCAGTAGCTACATTGCAGCCCTAATCATAATTTTATGTGGCAAAAATTTAATGGCGAAAACCTATCGGACAACATACTGCTAGAGGTGGAAGACACACTAAAAGCGGAAGAAGCACGAGGGCATAAACTCAAAGTGTGCATTGGAACTGATAGTCAAGTGAAGGGAGCAATCATAGAGTTTGCTACAGTGATAGTGTTCGTAAGAGAGCAGCGGGGTGGTTTTATGTTTATACACCATGAGAAAACCCGAAGTGGTATGGGCATCAAAGAACGGATGATTACCGAGGTAGCCAAAAGCATTGATGTCGCCTATCAACTTTGCAATCTACTGGATCATTACCATGTTGACTTGGAGGTGCATGCCGACATAAATACAAACCCGTATTTCAAGAGCCACTCTGCTCTGAGCGAGGCCATGGGCTATATTCTGAGCATGGGTTTCGTTTTCAAGGCCAAGCCCGATGCTTTTGCTAGTAGCTATTGTGCTGATAAGGTTGTGCATTGATGGCTTTCCCGAAATTGATCGGGGCAGGCTCTATAAGCTTTACATCGCTTACTCAGTTTAACAACTTTCCCGCCTCTATTTTTGCCCAATGGACAAAAGAATAGCAAACGCTGATGAGGCTGTGAAAGATATACATAATGGAATGACCGTGATGCTTGGTGGTTTTGGACTTTGTGGTATACCCGAAAACTGCATAACCGCTTTAGTAAAGTCAGGAGTAAAAGGATTGACTTGCATTAGCAACAATGCTGGAGTAGATGATTTCGGCATTGGCTTGATGCTGCAACAAAGACAAGTGAAGAAAATGATAAGCAGCTATGTGGGGGAAAATGCAGAGTTTGAACGCCAACTGATGAGCGGAGAACTAGAGGTGGAACTAATACCGCAAGGCACATTGGCCACCCGCTGCTGGATGGGTGGAGCAGGCATCCCCGCATTCTATACACCAGCAGGAGTAGGCACTGAAGTAGCAGAGGGAAAAGAGCAAAGAAACTTCCATGGCAAAGAATACTTAATGGAGCAATGGTTGCGAGCTGATTTCTCCATAGTGAAGGCTTGGAAAGGTGACACTCATGGCAACTTAATATACAAAGAAACGGCAAGAAATTTTAATCCTATGATGGCGATGGCAGGAAAAATAACCATAGCCGAAGTGGAGGAACTATTGCCAGCGGGTGCACTTGATCCAAACCAAATACACACCCCTGGTATTTTCGTGCACCGAATTTTTCAAGGAAAGAACTACGAAAAACGAATTGAACAAATAACCGTACGAAAAAAGGGGCAGTGAAACACCGACCCTTTTTAGAAATTTTGAAGCAATAGAATTATTGTTTGGTCATTTCGAGCAGTTTGATGTTTAAGCCACCTACTTGGTCGGGACCGGCATCTCTTACCGCAATAGTACTACCACCGTATGTCCATGTTTGCTTGGTAGCTGTATTGGTACTGGCTATCCAAGTTACAGGGCCTTCTGTTCCGCATGTAGTTGTTACAGATGTCAAATCATTAAGCCAAGTAATGGGTCCAGTTACAATATACGTTTGAGCTGCTGGAGCCGCCAAGTCAAATTTAACTGTGATGGTGCCAGTAAGAACGTCATCTACTTTGTTCAGAACTACTGTTCCTGAACTGTTATTATTTTCATTCACCGTAATTCTTGTAGACGATCCTGTGGGTATCAAATCAGATGAAATTTTGTCAATCTTCCAAGTTCCTACCAGCATTTCTGTCTGTTTTTTAAGGTCGGAAGTACAGCCACTAAGCAGTAAAACAGTAGCAACGAATAGGGTTAGTGATAATTTTTTCATTTGGAGTATTTGGGGTTTAGTTGAATCACAAATAACGGGCATTTTGTGCAAAGGCAAAAAAAATTATCCTACGAGAATCAAAAACAAATAAGCTGCTGGAGCTGTAAAAAACAATGCATCAAACCGGTCGAGAAAACCACCATGACCTGGAAGCAAAGTGCCGCTGTCCTTCACGCCAGCCAATCGTTTAAGCTTGCTTTCAAAGAGGTCTCCACAAGTGGCGGCAATGCTTATTACAGCTCCGAAAAAAAGATAACTTATTTCTATATCTCCAAGTTTCCAATAGCTGTAGAATCCACCCATTGCTACGGCACATAGAAAACCTCCAATTGTTCCTTCCCACGTTTTCTTGGGCGATAGCTTTGGTACAAATGGGGTGCGGCCAAGCCATCTGCCTGTGAGGTAAGCGAAGGTGTCGTTGGTCCAGGTAAGCACGAGTACTAGAATAGGCAAATCGGGAGAAAAGTCACCCTTATAATCAAAACCACCGGAAATAAACCCCAAGTTAAAAAACATCAGTAATGGCAGTGAAGTATAGACCAAACCACCCAAAGCTTTTAGCCACCTTATCGAGCCTGTTTTGTCAAACACAAATAGCTTGCAAAATTCCCAATAACTAAACCCAAACACAAGTAGGCAAAGTGGCCACAACGACCACTCGTGCAGGCTGCACCATAGCATTACTATTACAAATACAAAACCCGTGAGGGCACGCTGAGCAAAATTGTTGAGAACCATTCGGGGGCAAAGGTCTTTGATTAGTATTATTTTTCGTTAGCTTAAAAGTATATTGTCAATCAGCCGAACGCTTGGCAATTTTACGGCCACCAGCAATACCGTTGGCCATTCCCAAGTTGTTGCAGGCTTCAAATCCGTTGTATCCACTATGGCTGCATACTCCACGACCATACCTGCATTCCCCAACTCTTTTGTAGCCCATTGTCCAAGCATTTCCGGGCTCAGGGTTTCCTTTTTTATCGTAGCCGTTGAAAGGGTTTTGTATATGTTGGAGGCAGTTTTTCGTTCCTCAGCACTCAGGCGGATATTGCGGGAACTCATGGCCAGTCCATCATCTTCACGCACAATGTCGCACATCCTGAAACTGATTTTCATGTCAAAATTCCGCATCATCTTGCGAATCACACTGCATTGCTGAAAGTCCTTTTGCCCAAAGAAAACATGGGTTGGCCGCACAGCATCGAACAATTTTTTTACCACAGTCACCACCCCTTGAAAATGGCCGGGCCGGATTGCTCCTTCCCACAGGGCATCCAGTCCGCCAAGGTCGGTTTGCAGCAGTTCATCCGTTTTGTAAAGGTCATCATATTCCGGCAAAAACAGGGCATCACAACCCGCTTGCAACAGCAGTTCGATATCACTCCCAATTGGTCGGGGGTATTTGGCCAAATCAGCCGGGTCGTTGAATTGGGTTGGGTTCACAAAAATGCTGCAAACCGTCAGCTCGCATTCCCGCTTCGATTGCTCAATCAACGAAATATGCCCACGATGCAATGCTCCCATGGTGGGTACAAAACCAATGCAGACCTTTCCTTGCCGTGAAATCCAGTTCCTTAAATCACTTTGCTTTTTGAAAATTAACATACGTATGACAATACATTACAACATTTTCATATTACCAATTCACTTATCCATATATCCAAACTCCTTCAGCATCCGGTCATTTTCCCGCCAGTTTTCTTTCACTTTCACAAAAGTCTTTAGAAATATTTTCTTGCCAAAAAATTTCTCCATCTCCAAGCGGGAGGCTGTCCCAAGCCGTTTTAGTCTTTCCCCTCCTTTGCCTATGATGATGGGTTTCTGGCTTTCGCGGATAATGTATATTTCGGCTTCAATACGTAGGATTGTTGGCTCATCTTTGAACGATGTAATACCAACTTCCACCGTGTAGGGAACTTCCTCTTGGTATTGCAGCAATATCTTTTCACGGATGATTTCGGCAGCTATAAACCGTTCGGATTTATCAGTCAGTTGTTCCTTGTCAAAATAGGCGGGGCCTTCTGGCAGAAGCGATTTTACCAAGTCAAGCAAGGCCGTGATATTGAACTTTGACAACACCGAAAGTGGCACCACATAGTTAGCTCCCAAGCTGGCTTTAATTATATCAAGCATCTCTTGGGTCTGCTCTTGGGTCAGTTGGTCCACTTTGTTCAGCACCACGATGGTGGGCACTTTGCTGGCAAATACCTTCTCTGAATATTCATCAGGTTCCCAGGGTGCAACCGCATCTATCATATATACAAATACGTCAGCATCTTCGTAACTTTCTTTTACAAAGTTCATCATCTTTTCGTGTAGCTTATGCGATGGTACAATTGTACCGGGAGTATCCGAAAACACTATCTGAAAATCGTCGCCACTCAATATCCCTTTGATGCGGTGTCGTGTCGTTTGGGCCTTGTGTGTGATGATGCTTATACGTTCACCAAGCAAGGCATTTATCAACGAAGATTTTCCAGCATTGGGCTTACCAATGATAGATACATAACCTGAACGATGGGTGATAGTTGTTTCCATGTTTATAGTATAAATTCATCTCCTGCTTCGGGCAGCCACACTTCGGGCAGTCCTCCTTCTTCGAGCTTTTGTTGCAGCGTTTCCATGTTCAATCCTTCGCCGTGCACCAAGAATGTTTTGCCTGCATTTGCCTGCAATATATCGTATGTCAGTTGTTCTCCATCAGCATGACTGCTGAATGCATCGGTTGAAGCAACGGTAGCGTACACCGGCAGCTCCCTGTTTTTTATGCGAATAGTTTGCATCCCTTGCAAAAGGCGATGGCCGAGAGTTCCTTCGGCACAATAGCCTGCAATGAGTATAGTTGAGTAGGGGTTGGATATATTGTTGGCCACATGCTGCTGTATGCGTCCACCCTCCACCATACCGGCTGCACTTACAATAATGCAAGGGTCGAAATAGCTATCGAGTTCTTTGCTGTGTTCGGCATCTTCCACCAGTTGCAGGTTTTCCCAGTGGAACAAATCTCCATGCGATTTCAGAAATTCCCTTGCCTCATCGTTAAGTAAGTGTATATTCTTTTCGTAAATGTCAATGCCTTTGATGGCCAATGGGCTATCTACAAAAACCTTTATGGGTGGGAGTTTGCCTTGTTCGTGTAGCTTTTTCAGGCAAAACAAAATGGCTTGTGTACGCCCAACAGAGAATGCTGGGATAATTAACCTTCCGTTCTTTTGCACACAACAGCTTTCTACAAACTGCATCAGTTCTTCAGCAGGGTCTATTCCCTTTCGGTGATTGCGGTTTCCATAGGTGCTTTCGCTAATCAGTGCATCGCATTTCTGTATAGGTTCGGCATCAGGGGTTAGGGGTGAATTATTTCGGCCACGGTCACCAGTAAAATATAGTGTTTTGAGTTTTCCTTTGTCTTCAATTTTTAGCAAAACAGCAGCAGCACCCAACAGATGCCCGGCTCCGCAGAACTCCATTTCCACATGTTCGTGCAGTCGAAATGGTTTGTGAAAGTCAAGGGTCACAAACTGCTCCATGCTTTCATTCACGTTGCTTGTGGTATATAAAGGTTTGGGCGATTTTACCTTGCCCTTTTTGCCTTTTTTATATTCATAGCTTTGTATCTTAGCCGAATCGAGCAGCAATTGCCGACTTAGTTGCAATGTAGGCGGGGTGCATAGTATCTGCCCCCTGAACCCTTGTCGCACAAGGTTGGGTATATTTCCAGAATGGTCGATGTGTGCATGAGAAAGGATAACGCAGCCGATAGAAGTTGGTTCAAATGGAAATGAAACTTGTGGAGCATAATGAAAATTACGTTTCTGTTCATAATCCAGTCCACAATCCAGCAAAATGCGGTAGCCATCATGCAACTCTATTAAGTGCATACTGCCAGTTACCTGCCTGGCTGCTCCCCAGAATATCAGTTTCACTCTTTGATAAATTTATAGTTTTTGCCTCCCCACGATACAATATACAAACCTGCCTTCAAGCTAGAAATATCCACTTGCCCATTTGCAATAGTAAACGATTTACTTTTCCCATCCAACCCAACAATAGTAACCCTTTCTAAACTTGATGGGACAAGCAGAAAGTCGTTCGCAGGATTGGGGTAAACCATCGTTCCCTTCTTATCCCATTCCAATATATCAAGGGTTTTGTTGCTAAATGAGAATGCATCCAGCCACAACGATTCTCCATTTTTAGGAACAGCCGTAGTCGGAAAAGAAACTGTCAACGAACACCGTTGTGCTGTTTGATTAATGATATAATTTATTGGCAGGCTCCACTCCGTCCACGAGTTGGCTGCTCCAAGCTGGGTGCTGCTGCTGGCAGACATGACCCAGTTGCCATTGCTGTCCTTCACCAAGAATTCTAGGCTGATATTGAAAGACGATCCTGTGAGTTTGTAGAAGCCTTTTAACTCGGTTGGTTTTCCTTTAAAATTGAAAGGAAGTATGAGAGTTTCCCCTACGGTAAAGCCACTAGAATCACGAGCTGAGGTGATCATCAAACTATATGTTCCATTTTTTGAATCGTTGCTGCGTTGTATTCTTGGGGTATCGCCATTAGCCAACAGTTTTGCAGCATACTCCAAATTCCAATTTTTTGGTTTGATATATTTTCCAGTGTCAATATTTTCCCATTCCTCAAAACTAAAATTGGGTATAAAAGTCTGGGCATTGCTATCCCAAACAAACACTTGAAAACCCAGCAAAATGAAGCATAGCCTTGAATACAACAATAAATTATTTTAAGGATTTTGGTTGCTCGGCAGGTTCAAGTTCGTAATGGTTTTGTGAAATAACCGAATGACGGTCAATATACCTTGGGCCTTCTACAGTCCAATCTGCCAGCGATTTTTTGTCGTAGCGGCAGGTGTTGCATATAAATCCTGAGTTGCCTTCGGGAGTATCTTCTACTTCTCCCCATTGGTCTTTGCGGCCGGTAACACGCAGCACTTCATCGCCAAAAAGCCACACTGCTGCACGGCCACTGCATTTGTCGCAGTTGCGGTGGGCATCCATCGGCCTGGTGAACCACACACGGCTTTTGAACCGAAACGTTTTATCGGTCAATGCACCTACAGGGCAAACGTCAATCACGTTGCCACTGAAATCATTGTCAACCACATTTTCTATGTAGGTAGAAATTTCAGCATGGTCTCCACGACCAAGCACACCGTGAACCCTCTTGTCAGTTATCTGGTCGGCGGTGTTCACACAGCGGTAGCAAAGGATACAGCGATTCATGTGCAACTTTATATGTTCGCCAATATCAACTGGCTCAAAGGTGCGGCGTTCAAATTCAAAACGGGTTTTCTCCAGGCCATGCTCGTAGCTAAGGTCTTGCAGATGGCATTCTCCAGCCTGGTCGCAGATGGGGCAGTCGAGTGGGTGGTTCATTAGCAAGTATTCCACCACACCGTTGCGTGCGTCAAGCACCCGTTCGCTGGTAGTATTTTTTACTATCATTCCATCCATGATTGGTGTACTGCAGCTGGCTACCAACTTAGGCATAGGGCGTGGGTCTTTGGTGCTTCCAGCTGAAACTTCTACCAAGCATGTACGACATTTCCCGCCACTCACTTTTAGTTTGCTATAATAGCACATGGCAGGGGGCGACACGTCGGGTCCTATCATGCGGGCAGCGTTCAGAATGGTTGTACCGTCAGGCACTTCTATTTCACGGTCATCTATGGTTACTATGGGCATTGCTGTGATACTTTTTGTTAAATAAATTAAGCACTTGCGGTTTCATATTTCGTTTCACCAACCAATCCATAGCTTTTTGTTTGGGCCAACTGTGGATTCTTCACATGCCATTCAAACTCTTCCCGGAAATGGCGGATGGCTGCCGCTACAGGCCAGGCTGCGGCATCTCCCAATGGACAAATGGTGTTGCCTTCTATTCTGCGTTGGATGTCCCATAGCAGATCAATATCTTCCATGGTTGCTCCTTTGCCATGTTCTATTTTGTCGAGCACTTTTAACATCCAGCCGGTGCCTTCACGGCAGGGGCTGCATTGGCCACAGCTTTCATGATTGTAAAAGCGGGTGAAATTCCAGGTGTTACGAACAATACATTGGTCTTCGTCATATACAATAAATCCACCTGAGCCCATCATGGTGCCACTGGCAAATCCTCCATCAGCAAGGCTCTCATAGGTCATTAGTCTGTCTTCGCCTTTTATGTTTTTGTAAAATAATCCAGCAGGAACAATTGGCACTGATGAGCCTCCGGGAACTACGGCTTTCAATCTCTTTCCATGGGCCACACCACCACAGTATTCATCACTATTCAGGAACTCCTCTACTGGTAAGCCCATTTCCAATTCAAACACACCCGGGGTTTTTATATTGCCGCAAGCGGAAATAAGTTTTGTTCCAGTGCTTTTGCCAATACCAATTTTGGCATATTCATCACCACCATCATTCACGATCGGAACAACTGCTGCAATGGTTTCCACATTGTTCACCACCGTAGGGCAGCCCCACAATCCTTTCACTGCTGGGAAGGGTGGTTTCATACGTGGATTTCCCCGTTTTCCTTCCAGGGATTCCAATAAGGCAGTTTCTTCGCCGCAGATATATGCACCACCACCGGGCTGCATGTAAAGTTCAAAATCAAATCCACTGCCGAGTATATTTTTTCCAATAAAGCCCTTTGCTCGTGCTTCTTCAATGGCTGTTTCTAGAATTTCATAAATCCAGCGGTATTCGCCACGAATGTAAATATAGGAAACTTTTGCACCCAAAGCATAGCTGCTAGTTATCATTCCTTCTATAAGTAAATGAGGAAGGTACTCCATCAAGTAACGGTCTTTGAATGTACCGGGTTCGCTTTCGTCGGCATTGCACACGAGGTAGCGGGGCACTCCTTCGGGCTTGGCCAAAAAGCTCCACTTCATGCCAGTAGGGAAACCTGCTCCACCACGCCCGCGAAGGCCAGATTTTTTCACTTCTTCTACTACCTCTTCGGGGGTCATTTTCTTCAAAGCTTTCTCCACCGAGCGATAGCCGCCATGCTTCATGTAGGTATCTATATGGCGAATGCCTTCTACCTTGTCGTGTTCGAGTAATAGTTTGCGTGGCATATTATTTATTCCTCCAATCTCCTATTAGTTTGTCCATTTTTTCTGGGGTGAGATACTCATGGAAATTATCTCCCACCTGCATCATGGGGGCATAGCCGCAAGCCCCAAGGCATTCTACCGTTCGCCAGGTGAAAAGTCCATCTGCGGTTATTTCACCTTCCTTTATTCCCAGCTTGTTTTCAAGGTATTTACATATATCCTCAGCACCCACAATCATGCAAGGCCCGGTGCGGCATACTTCTAATACATATTGTCCCACAGGGTGGAGGTGAAACATAGTATAGAACGTGGCAACCTCATATACTTCTATGGGTTGGAGTTGCAGCAGTTCTGCTACTTTGTCTTGAGCCTCCACACTCACCCATCCATATTTTTTTTGTACAATATGAAGAAGTGGAATAATAGCAGATTTCTGTTTCCCTGCTGGGTATTGTTTGGTAAAATGCTCCACCTGAGCCATCATTTCAGGGGTGAATACTACGGCTGCTTTGCTATGCGAAGGTTTTGTGCTGTGCATTGATTTAGCTTCTCAATTTTATATTTAGGCGTCTAATTCTCCTGCGATTACGTTCATGCTGCTCAGGGTTACCACGGCATCGCTCAGCAAAGCTCCCTTTATCATTTCGGGATAGGCTTGGTAATAAATAAAACAAGGCCTGCGGAAATGCAAACGGAATGGCTGACGGGTTCCATCAGAAACCAAGTAGAACCCTAGTTCTCCATTGCCGCCTTCTACCGAATGATATACTTCACCTTTGGGTACATCCATTTCACCCATCACTATTTTGAAATGATAGATGAGGGCTTCCATGTTATTATACACATCATCCTTCGGAGGAAGATAAAAATCGGGCACATCGGCATGGTAATCTCCTTCGGGCAAATTGGCCAAAGCATCTTTCACTAATTTGAAACTCTCTAAAATTTCCTGTTGCCGCACCATGAAACGGTCGTAGGTGTCGCCTTGCGTACCCACCGGAATGGCAAAGTTAAAATCCTGATAACTGCTGTAGGGGTTCATTACTCGCACGTCATGATCAACACCAGCAGCCCGCAGGTTTGGACCAGTAAAGCCATAGTTCATTGCCCGCTCTGCCGAAATGGGCCCAGCCCCAATGCATCTGTCCATGAAAATACGGTTGCGTTCCAACAAATCGCTAAACTGCTGAAAAACCTTTGGGAAACCTTTGATAAAGTCGTTCAATTTTTCATAAAACCGTGTACTGAAATCACGCTCGAAACCGCCTATTCGGCCAATGTTGGTTGTTAGTCTTGCACCACAAACTTCCTCAAAAATATCGTATATTTTTTCGCGTTGCTGAAATACATAAGTAAACCCGGTCAAAGCACCCGTGTCAACAGCTATCACTGAGTTGCACACCAAATGATCTGAAATACGGGCAAGCTCCATGATGATGATTCGCATGTAGTCCACACGTTTGGGTACTGTGCATTTTATTAACTTTTCTACCGTCATGTGCCAGCCCAGGTTGTTGATAGGCGACGAGCAATAATTAAGGCGGTCAGTAAGCGGGGTTATCTGGTTGTAGGGCTTGTGTTCCGCTATCTTCTCAAAAGCACGGTGAATGTAGCCCACTGTCTGCTCACTATTGTGTATCCGCTCCCCGTTCATGGTGAGGATATTCTGAAAAATGCCGTGCGTTGCTGGGTGTGTTGGCCCCAGATTCAATATTGACATTTCGCCTTCGAGGCTGTCAATTTCTTGTAGTTCGGTGCTCATTTCTTATTTGATATACCTCTGGTCAAATTCCTGTCCTTTGTTTCCATCGCGGCCAAAGTAGCGGTCGTCTTTGTCGGTGCGTGTGCCATCTTCGAGTGCATATTCTTTTCGCATCGGGTGGTAATCCATATCATCCATATTCAATATCCGTCGCAGGTTTGGGTGGCCTGTGAATAGTATACCATAGAAGTCGTAGGTTTCTCGCTCCATCCAATTTGCAGCATCGTAAAGTGATACAATGCTCGGCACTTCGGGCTTGGCCTTGGGCACAAAACACTTAAGGCGGATGCGTATATTTTTTGTCCACGAATGAACCAAATATACTACCCCCAGTTCGCGGCCCGCCTGTTCAGGATAATGAACCCCGCAGAGGTCAGTGAGGAAGCCGCATTGCAGCGTTTCTTCATCACGCAGAAAGGTGAGGATTGGTAACAGGCTATCAGGTTTCACTTCCAGCGTTAGCATCTCGTAAGGCTCATCAAAAGCCAGAATGCTGTCGGCAAAACGGGTGCGGATGAGGTCTAAAATTTCTTGATTGTTCATGTTACTTCAAATCATGACTATCCTGCAAAGCCTTGTACTCTGGTGAATTTCTCCTTCTCAAACTCTCATGTTTCACCATCTCCTGTATTTTTATGATGCCATCCATAAACTGTTCGGGGCGGGGCGGGCAGCCTGGTACATATACATCCACAGGAATAATTCTATCTATACCCTGAAGAACAGAATAGGTATCGAAAATGCCACCGCTACTGGCACAAGCACCCACGGAAAGTACCCATTTAGGCTCAGCCATTTGTTCATACACTTGCTTCAAAACGGGCCCCAGTTTCTTGGCTATTGTTCCGGCCACAATCAGCATATCTGCCTGACGTGGACTAAAACTCATGCGTTCCATTCCGAAACGAGCAAGGTCGTAATTACTGCCCATAGTGGCCATAAACTCAATACCGCAGCATGAAGTAGCAAATGGCAATGGCCAAAGGCTGTTGGCTCGGGCAAGGCCAATCATTTTATCTATAGCTCCAGTGCTGGTGGCCATAAAACCAGGGCCTTCAAAGCCGGGTATTTGTTGTTGGTCGCTCATTTTCCTAAGTTAAAAATCGTACTTCGTAAATTGTATTTTGTACTTGCTTCTTATCTCTCCCACTCCAAGGCTCCCTTTTTCAATACATAAAAAAAACCAATGAGGAAAAAAGTAACGAACATGACTACAGCAATGAAGCCTTCGCTGCCTAGTTCCTTAAAGTTGACTGCATAAGGATAAAAGAAAATTACCTCTACATCAAACAACACAAAAAGAATAGCGGTGAGGAAGTATTTCACCGAGAATTGAACACGGGCATTGCCCTGTATTTCGATGCCACATTCGAAATTTTCGTCTTTCACAGCTCCTTTACGGCGTGGGCCAAGGAAGTGGGTAACTACCAGCACCAGCCCTACAAAGCCTACGGCAACCATTGATTGCAGTACAATTGGTAAATAATCTTGAGTTTCCATAAATCGTGCTGCAAATGTAACACGGGCAACGGTGCTGCGAAAATGGTAATTGGCAAATTTATTTCGCATAAAAAAGCACATTAGCTTAACTTTACGCCCTTAATTATCAAGGTCTGATTGTGAATAATACTTTTTTGAGCCTCTTTTTATTCTGGCTTGCCATGTCCATTGGCAATAAAAATCAGGCTCAGGTTGTCATCAACGAGCTACAGGGCATGAACCTAGGCAATATTCTTGACGAAGATGGGCAACCATCCAACTGGGTTGAACTTTACAATAGCGACTCTTTTGATGTGAACCTTCAAGGGTATTTTTTGAGCAACAAAAACGATAAACAGCAACGTTGGCCTTTGCCCCCAATTATTTTACAGTCAGGCAAGCATTTATTAATTTTTACCTCTGGCAAGGATCGAAGCTATTTTATTGACCACTGGGAAACGCCAGTTTGGTACAATGATATGTGGAAGTATAGGGTGCCGGCGGCAAACATGGCTAACTGGAATCAGCCCAACTTTAATGACGCCCTTTGGGCAAATGGGAAAGGTGGAATTGGATTTGGAGATGGGGACGACAGCACCAATGTAGGAACCTGCACCAGTCTTTACCTGCGAAAGAAATTTGATGTGACCGATACAGCACAAGTGCTCAAAATGTTGTTTGCTCTTGATTATGATGATGGATATGTAGCCTACCTGAATGGCCAAGAAATTGCACGAAATGGGCTAGGTGGCAATCCTCCAAACTGGAATGATCTTGCTTCTATAAACCATGAAGCCGTTATATATACAGGTGGACAACCTGATACGGTGAGTGTTTTGTCAAATGTTTTCAAAGGCTTACTGAAACCCACTGGTAATCTTTTGGCTATAGAAATCCACAACAATACCGGTAACAGCACTGATATGTCTGCCATTCCTTTTTTAAGCTTAGCAATTACTGATTCTGGACAGTGGTATCCAAGCCACAACCTTAGTTGGATTCCTTCTTCGGGCAAAAATTACTTTCACACCAATTTTACTACAAAACGCAACACTACAGTTTATCTTAGTGACGCATCGGGAAAAATTCTTGATGAAAAAAGCACTGGATATTTAGATAGCGGTTTGGTGGCTGCAAGAATTCCTGATGGAAAAAACTGGTGCATAAGTGCTACAGAAACACCTGACAGCAGCAACAATGGGCAAAAATGTATTGCAGGATATGCACCAACTCCGAGCTTCAACCTGAAGGCTGGATTCTACAATTCCAACCAAAGTCTTGCTCTCTCAAGTCCCAACAATAAATGCATCATTCGATTCACCACCAATTGCAAAGAACCGGATAGCAGCTCAAAACTTTTCACAGGGTCAATTATTCTTCAAAAAAGTACAGTGGTGAAAGCTCGTTGCTTTGACACATCAGGGTCCATGCTTCCAAGTAAGGTTGTTACCAATAGCTATTTTATTAAGGAGAGTGTTGATTTGCCTGTGATTTCTATATCCGCTGATTCAAGTGATATTTGGGACTACTACAAAGGTATCTATGTATATGGTCCCAACGCCGACTCGGTGAATTTCCCCTACTTTGGTTCTAATTTTTGGCAAAACTGGGAAAAACCATGTCATGTAGAATATTTCAAGCCCAGCAAGAAGGGCAATCAATTGTTTGAGTTAGATGCCGGATTGAGCATACACGGCAACTGGAGCAAAGGTTTCCCTCAACGAAGTTTCAGAATAGAAACCCGAAATATGTATGATAGTTCCAAGATTAACTATCCATTATGGGATGTGAGAGGCTATTCAGAAATTGAAAACTTTAATATACGCAATGCTGGCATAGATTGGATGAACTGCCACTTGCGTGATGATGTGATGCAGCAAAATGTATTGAACACCCATAACGACATAATGGCAAGTCAGCCATGTGTGGTTTTTTTGAATGGATTGTATTGGGGTGTTTACCAAATTCGCGAGAAGCAAGACCAAGACTACTTGAAAGCTATTCATGGCATAGACCCCGCCAATGTAGATATACTGAAATGGAATAACTCGGTTGAACGAGGTGATGGCACTGACTGGACCAATCTTTATTCATTCATCTCGAGTAGCGATATGACCCAAGCCAATAGCTATGACAGCCTGACAAAGCTCGTGGACATCGAAAACTATGCAGACTATTTTGCCTCAGAAACTTATTATGTAAACAATGATTGGCTGGGAGATTGGACCAATAATATTAAGTTCTGGAAGGAGAAAAAACAGGGCAGAAAGTGGCGTTATATTATGTGGGATACTGATTTTGGACTTGGCCTGTCCAGTAGTCCAGACTATGATAAACTATATGCTCTTCGCTATCCTAATTCATGGAACTGGCATTCGGTTATGTTTGATACTATTATCACCAACTCAAACTTCCGGAAGTATTTTGTGAACCGATATGCAGATTTAATCAATACGGTCTTTCTGCCCTCCCACCTCAAGACAACACTGAAAGAGTTTGTAGATACCATGGACGATGAGATGCTACGCAGCTATAAGCGGTGGACAGCTCAAACTGACCTAACGAATTGGCAAAACAATCTCACAAATATGCGGAATTTTATTGACGCACGTCCGGCATATGCCCGCAATTTTATTCAAAGCAATTTCAACCTTGGCGGACAAGTAACTCTTACGTTGGATGTGCAGCCGGCTGGAGCTGGCAAAATTCATATAAGCACCATAACACCAACTAAATATCCGTGGAATGGAGTATATTTTAATGGGGTGCCTGTTATGATTACGGCCATTGCCAACCCTGGTTACACATTCAGTCATTATGCTATTGGGGCTGCTACAGACAGCAGTCAGTCTGTGTTAAAAAACTATACCTCTTCAACAACTATCAAAGCTTATTTCACAGGAGGAAAAATGGCTTTGAAATTGGCGGTAAGTGAAATAAACTACAACTCGCCTGACACGATAGACCCTGGTAACTGGGTGGAGCTGCACAACTATGGCAATTATCCACTCGACATTAGTGAGTATACCCTTCATACACAAGGTGATTTCAGAAAGTTTAGTATCCCTTTGGGAACGGTTATTCCAACCAACAGCTATTTGGTGTTATGTGAAGATTCGGTGAAGTTCAAACAATCGAATCCCCTTGTAAAAAACCTCCTTGGCAACCTAGGCTTTTCGCTGGGTAACAATAGCGATTCCATTACCCTGAAAGACTGGACGGGTAAGACTCTACAAAAATTTGCATATAGTGACACCATGCCTTGGCCACAACTGACTGATGGCTGGGGTCGCACCCTCGAACACCTCAACGATTCTGCCTATCCTAACCTACCCGAAAGTTGGTTCAACGGCTGTATTGGTGGCTCACCTGGGCAAAGATTTTCTCCATGCAATGAGGCAGTAGTTGTTTCTGAAATTAATTACAAATCGGATAGCAAGAATGATGCGGGAGACTGGGTGGAGTTGCACAACAGTACCAGCAGTGCAATCAATTTAGGGGGTTGGAAGTTCTATGACAACGATGACAACGCTGTCTATACAATTCCAAAAAACACTACTATTGCGGCCAGTGGATATTTGGTTCTTGCTAGCAGTATCAGCAAGTTTCAAAATATATATCCAAACGTGGGCAATGCAGTTGGCTCATTCAGTTTCGGGCTGAACGCCAGTGGCGAAGTATTGCGACTCTTTGATAGCATGGGTAACCTCCAGTTCAACATGCGTTATGACCGCAAACAACCTCAATGGCCCTACAAACCAGACGGGTTAGGATATACTTTGGAAATAAAGGATTCTACATTGGATTATTCATCAGGTGAAAGTTGGACAAGTGGGTGCTATCTTGGTTCTCCAGGCAATGCAAGAAACTTTTGCAAAGAAGATTTAACCATTTCAGAAATTAACCCAAATATGGAAACTTCGCTTGATAAGGGCGACTATTTGGAATTATATAATTTCGGGACACATGATTTACAACTTGGTGGCTGGCTTTTGAAAACAAGAACCCAAAACTGGATTTTTCCCAAAGGTACAGAAATAAAAAATGGGAGACGTCTTCTACTTTGTGGTATCGATAGCAATCTTTCTTCTTGGAATCACTTGGCTTTGCAAGGGTTTTATTTGGATAATACTTCGGATTCCATACTGCTTACGGACGAAAATGGCAATGTGGTTCTAGCCGCCAATTATGATCAAGTTTCAGGGTATCCCGAGATGGTTTTTGGCAAAGGTTTTACCTTTGAGTTAAAGACCGATACCGCCAATCTCCTTAATCCCTTTTCATGGTTTGCGGGTTGCTTGGGAGGTAGCCCAGGAGTAGCCTACAAACCGTGTGCTTCTAATATTTTAGTGTCTGAAATTAACTATAGTTCCGCCCCTGAAATAGATGCAGGCGATTGGCTGGAATTATATAATTCAACGGCCAATGCAATTTCGCTGAGCAGCTGGAGTCTAACAACTAAACAAATCAATTCCAAACTAAGTACGATAAATATACAATCTTCTTCTCGTTTAGTATTAGCAGCCGATTCCATCAAATTCAGCAAACAGTTTCCAGCGGTTCGCAATGTGGTTTTTTATTCAAGCATAAACCTAGACAGCTACACTGATTATATAAAGCTATACGATAGTGCAGGCACTTTGAAACTTAGTCTAGGCTATCATTCTACAACACCCTGGGATGTGTATGCCGCCAGTAATGGATATACTTTGGAGCTAAAAAATGGCCTCATTAATCCAACGAATTTTTCTGAGCCTGTATCGTGGCAGCATGGGTGCTTGGGAGGTAGCCCCGGAGATAGCACCGGTAGTTGTGTGGCCGAAATTTCTGTTTCTGAGCTTAGCCTAAAACCTGACACTTTGCTCAATAGTGGCAAATGGATTGAGCTTCACAATTTTGGAAATAAACCGCAAAACCTGTTAGGCTTCTCAGTTTTTGTAAGTGGTAATAGTTATGTTTTCAAACAAAATAATTGGCTCCACCCCAATGGCTATTTGCCTTTAGCTATGGATTCTTCATTATTTAACAAGGCCTATAAAATACGTTCCACTGGCCAAATTAATCTGGATTCAATAGCCACAAATGCGAGTATTCTATTGGCTGATGAAAAAGGCAGAAACATTTACAAATCAGGATATGTCTTATCAAACAGCTTACTCGGATATGGACCTACCTTGGAAAGCCGGAATGATACCGGAGCGACTACCTCCAATTGGTTCCTCGGATGTCCGGGTGGCTCTCCAGGTGCTGCATTTTCATTATGTTCCTTCAATCCCTTGATTGCTGAAATAAATACAAACCCAGACCCAAAGCTCGATGATGGTCAGTGGCTTGAAATATGGAATAAAGATAGCATAACAACACTTGACCTTAGTGGATGGGCTGTTGGTGGAGACGCAGCTGCTTTGGCATTTACCCTTCCGTCCAAAATCATCCTGAAACCTAATGCTCGTTTGGTACTTTGTTCGGATACTTTGAAGTTCAAAGCGGTTCATCCTTTTAGCAAAAACTATATTGGAAACATAAGCTTCAAATTGGACAGCACGGGCGTTTTAAGACTTTGGAGCCAACAAGTCCAGCCAGAGCTCGTGTTATTTTATCACAACATTTACCAACAGCCCGGCTATTCATTGGAATTGCTAAAAGTAGATAACCAGCTAGAAGGATTTTCAAATACCGCAGCATGGCAAAAGGGCTGTTATACTGGTTCGCCCACTTTGCCCTATGAGTCTTGTAACACATCTATCTGGGTCTCGGAAATAAACTACCACAGCAGCTTGGCCAATGATGCTGGCGATTGGCTTGAACTATGGAACAAAACTGCTTTACCATTTTTAATGAATGGTTGGAATATCCTGAATGAGTCTGGGAAGCGTATTGCGTTGGGCAATCTCACTGTCCCTGAAGATTCTTTCTGGGTGATAGCCTCAGACTCTGTCAAATTTGCTAAGCAACACCCAGCTGTAAGCAACGAAACATTCGAATCTTTCTCCTTGACTAATACCGATCGCCTTCGCTTATACAGTGGGGATGGCCGTCTTCATTGGATGCAAAAATGGAGTAACATCTCCCCATGGAACGACTCGGCCGATGGACTGGGCTATACGCTGGAATTAAACTTGAAAGCGTCTGACCCTACTCAGCCGCAAAGCTGGTTCATTGGCTGCTTTGGTGGTTCGCCGAACAAGAGGTTTCAATCGTGCGTAAAATCTGGAATAAGTCAGGGGCAAATTAACAATAACGAATTGCGAATTTATCCAAACCCAGCCAAAAACGAAATCACCATTGATTGTTTAGATTTATTCAGACAAACGCTTACTATTGTGGATATGCTAGGTAGAACCACATATGAAACCTCATTTCAGGGCAAAACAATTTTGCCAGTGGCTGATTGGTCCAGGGGCATATATATAATCAACATTGGTAGTTCAAGGGTGAAGTTGGTGATTGATTAACTACTAAAAGTTAGCCCTTTGCCATGCTCACAAAAATGGGCAACTTGCGAAAGCCAGTGTTCACATCAGCAAAAACTTCCTTCGAGTGTATCAGCCTCAGCCCCATATTTGTGCCGTCATTATGGCTCCTGAAAAAATAGAAGTAAGTCAGCAACAAGTGTCTTCAATGGTGAAGCTGTTGGACGACAACGACCAAGAGGTGAGCCGCCATGTAGAAGACAAGTTGTTGAGCTACGGGGCAAGTGTGGTGCAGCTGCTGCAAACCGAATGGGAAACTAGCTTTGAGGCTATCATTCAACAGAAGCTGGAAAATTTGATAGCCAAAATACAATTTGATGATGTAAAAAAATGCCTGACTGCTTGGGCTGCCAACAGTGAAGAAGACCTGCTGGAAGGTGTATGTGTTATTGCCCGTTACAAATATCCAGATCTCGACAAGCAGGAGATTAGCAATATGTTGGATAAGATTAGGTTGGATATTTGGCTTGAGTTACACTACCAACTGTCTTCGCTTGAAAAGGTCAAGATAATAAACCATGTGCTTTTCAACTTGTATGGCTTCAATGCCAATGTGAACCACTATCACTCACCACAAAATTCTTACATAAACAATGTGTTGGAGAGTCGGAAGGGAAATCCGATTTCGCTCTCAGTGGTGTACCAATTGGTGGCTCAGCGGCTCAATATTCCTATTTATGGCGTGAACCTGCCCCAACATTTTGTGCTAGCCTACTGTAATGATAGTGGGCTGGAAACTCTTGACCATTTCAAAGACCCGATTGATTTGAACAACTTTAACAAAGGTCGCATCCTTTTTTACATCAATGCCTTCAACCGAGGAGCGGTGCTATCACTCGCGAATATTGAGCAGTTTGTAAAACAACTGAACCTGCCTCACGATCCACATTATTTTGCCCCTTGCACCAATTTGAATATAGCCAAGCGGATGCTACGAAATCTGCAACATGCCTATGCTCATCATAACGACCCCAACCGCGAAAGGGATGTGCGTGAGATGCTGGCCATACTTGGCGAAGTGCAGGTAGAACAAGAGCCGGGCCTTGATGCGAGTGATGGGGAGGAAGAGGATTAACATAAAAAACCCCGCCGAATTATTTTACGGCAGGGCTTTGGGTGTGTATCAGCTATAGTGAATTTTTTAGGCTATGCTAGGTATCATGCCCGGGCGGTATTGCGTTCGCAGTATGTCCAACTGCATTAGTATGCGGTTGTTTAGTTCTATCAGCATCTTCACCTGGTTTCGCACCAGTGGGCGGTCTTGCTTTATTTTTGGTAGAAATTGTATGAGGTTGGAAAATGTGCAAGACAGTATGTTTTGCCGCTTTTCGAACATTGGAAGCTCCAACTCGAAGGTTCTGCTTTGGGGGTTTAGGTTTGAAAGCCCCGCCTCTACTTCCATCATCCGCGACTGCAGGCCGCTAAGTTCTTTGTTGTAATTTTCTAAGTTAATATGTTTCATTACTGTGTGTTATTTGATATTGCAAGATTCGGCCATAAATCTTTCGCAATGTTTCAAATTTCTTGTAAAATGTTACATATCGTCAACGAATGGTAAAATATCTGCCATTTATCGTGGCAGTTTTTTTAGAAATAATTTTTCTTAGCCCCGCAATAAATTCCTACTATTGTGGTTAGTTAATTCCTACTAACCTAAAAATCAAATGAAAACCACAATCACTCTTTGGCTAATTAGCCAAATGGCTACTGCCCAATTTGGAACTTATCATGTGTGGGACTAAGTAAACCAAAGTGCGGTGCATCGACAGCAGAACGATTCCAAGCAAAAACCTTGGATTGACAGCACTCGCAATAGCAAAGTGTACAAGTATATGTCGGTTTCATTCAAACTGGGCAAAGGCGGGAAGATGAAAATGACTGACTCAACTATTTCGACCAAAAACAGCCACGGTTACTACGATCACACCATCAGCTACAACAGCAAGGGTAGGTTGTTTTGGGAGAAAACCATAGGGAGGAATGAAAAAGGAAGGATGCTATGTTACCAACAAACGTATTACCAGAAAAAGAAAAAATCGCGAACCTCGGCTTACTTATCAGAACAAGCTGCGGTAGGATATTTTGGAAAAAGGGGGTTCGTTGGGGAAGCAATGGGGGGGTATAACACATATAGGCTTTTTGGCAAAAACCTTTTAACCGAAACGGATGTTAAATATTATAGGAAAAACAATAAACTACATAAAAGATGGAAAAATTACCACCGAACAACTTGAACACTGGCTCGCCAGAAAACCAACTGATGCTACACAACTTGAAAGACTTATTGGAAATAACAGACTTGAGGCAGAGCATGGAAGAATCATCGCAGAGCATGGAAGAGTCGTTGCAGAGCATGAGAGAGTCGTTGCAGATACTTCAGGAAGAATTAGCACGGCGAAAATTGCTGAATCTCTAAAGCGATTAGATGAACTTATAGCTCCGATGGACTGCTGACCGATGCCACCACGTTCAATGGCGATAGCAGCAAGATGATTGACCGTTACATGCTGGCCAATATTGTTGCCGGCAACAATATTGGCAGTATGCACTACGAAAAAAGCAAGCTGAGAAATAGAATGGTGTATGAGTATTATGACGATGGTGAAAAGAAAGCAACCAGGTACTTTACCCCCAAAAGAAAACTAAGCTATGTGACCAACTACGAATGCAAAAGCGTGGGGGTGACTCAGCCACCAAAGCAAAAGGACACCACGACCGTATGTGTTCGCAGCGACAGAGATGAACTTGGTAGGAGAATGGAGGTGAGCGAATATGCCTATGGAGGCAAAATGACCAAGTTCATCAACTACTTTGATAGCCTAAGACCAAATGGTGGAGAACAATAGCTACAACCATAAAAACGAAATACGAACCCGATGGAAAGTAATTAGGATTGATAAAAACCATACTCAGTATGTGGTGTACAAAAAGGGCGGGGGGGGAATTTATATATTAATGATTTAATTGACCACGCTGACGGAAGCGGCTACACCTCTACTTTTCTTTCAAAAGGAGTAAAACCATTGAGCATTACAAAAGGCTATAATTTTAAGCGGGAGTAATTACAGGTCAATCCTGTTCGCCAGCCCAAGGCTGAACCCGTATCTCATCTATGCGTGTGCCGTCCATGCTCAGTATTTCAAATTCGTATTTGCCAGCGTGTATTTTTTGGCTTTGTTCGGGTACGCTTTCATGCACTGAGTAGATGTAGCCGCCCAAGGTTTCGTATTCCCCATCGGGTAGTTTTAGGTCGTAGCGTTGGTTTAAGTGGTCAATCTCGAGACGGGCTGAAAAGATAAAAATGTCATCGCCTTCTTCCTTTTCGGTGAGTTGTTCCTCGTCAAATTCATCTTTTATCTCTCCAAATATTTCTTCCAAAATATCCTCGATGGTGACAATGCCAGCCGTTCCGCCAAACTCATCCACCACCGTAGCCATGCTTTTGCGGCTCGAGGTGAATTTATCCAGAAGTTCACGGGCAGGCATACTTTCAGTAGCTACCACTATAGGTATTAGGCAGGAGCGTATATCTTTTGGCCTACTGAACATACTGGTTTGATGCACGTAGCCAATAATGAGATCCACACTTTCTTCGTAAACCAAAACCTTGCTGTGGCCGCTTTCGGTAAAGGATTGAAACAGCACATCCATCGGGTCTTTGACTTCCACGGCTACTATTTCTGTGCGAGGTATCATGCAGTCTCGTACTTTTACATTTCCAAAGTCTAAGGCATTCAAAAACATCTCTGTATCCACTTCTGCATCCTCGGCAATATCGACAGGAGCACTCTCGCTCACATATTGGTCAAGGTCTAATTTGTTAAACACTGGTTTGCCTTCATTCCACTCCATTTTCAGTATATCGTTTAGCAATCGCTTAGCAAGCCACATGATGAAATGCACCAACGGATAGAACAAGTAATAGAAAAACAGGAACGGCACAGCCAGCAGTTGGAGCACCAAATCTGGATTGATTCGGAACAAAACTTTTGGCAAAAACTCAGCAGTGAACAAGATAAAAATGGTTGACACAAAAGATTCTACAAGCACTTTCAGTATTTCGCTATGATACAAGGCAGGTAATTGTAATTGTATCCATTCGTCTAGAATTCGGTTTTCGAAATAGATGGTATAGATAACTAGGCTAACACTGTTTCCAACCAGTGTCGTGCTGATAAATTTGCTTGGGGCTTTCACAAAAGGCGAAAGCAGCTTTGCCGAAAAATTCCCCTGCTTTGTTAGCAATTCCAGCCGCAGCTTGTTGGCCGAAATAAAGGCAATCTCTATCCCCGAAAAGAAGGCACAGGCCAGCAGGGTAAGCAGTATGACGACGGGGTCGCTCATGTATTATTCAAAATAATTTAAGGTACTGAAACCGCCTTCTTGCAGGTATTGGTCTTTCTTCACCCATTTCAAGTCCGCCAGCATCATATCGGCCACCAGCGATTGCAGGTGGTGCTTCGGGTTCCAACCCAATTGGGTGCGGGCTTTGGTAGCGTCTCCTATCAGTAAGTCCACTTCTGTTGGTCGGAAATAACGGGGGTCAACCGCCACAATTTCCTGCCCAGCTTTCAACGAGCAATTCAAGCCCATTGCTTGCAGTTTGTCGGTGTCCAAGCTTTCCACAAAGCCAACTTCTTTGTCACCTTCCCCTTTGAAGCCAACCACAATACCCGCCTCAGCAAAGGCCATTTTCACAAAATCCCTAACAGCGGTGGTTGTTCCGGTGGCTATCACATAGTCTTCTGGTTTGTCTTGCTGCAATATCAGCCACATGGCTTCTACATAATCTTTGGCATGTCCCCAATCCCTCTTGGCTCCAAGGTTTCCAAGGTATACCTTGTCTTGCAAGCCCATTGCTATGCGGCTGGCCGCTCTGGTTATTTTCCGGGTCACAAACGTTTCGCCACGTACAGGGCTTTCGTGGTTGAACAAGATACCGTTGCAGGCATACATGCCATAGGCTTCGCGGTAGTTCACCGTTATCCAATATGCATACATCTTAGCCACCGCATAGGGTGACCGAGGATAGAAGGGAGTCTTTTCGCTTTGGGGCACCTCCTGCACCAGTCCATACAATTCGGAGGTACTTGCTTGGTATATTCTAGTTTTGTCAGTAAGCCCGGCCAGCCTTACTGCTTCCAGTATCCGCAGCGTTCCTGTTCCGTCGGCGTTGGCTGTGTATTCAGGTGTCTCAAAGCTTACTTTCACATGGCTTTGTGCAGCCAGATTGTATATTTCGTCGGGTTTGGTTTCCTGTACTATGCGTATTAGGTTCGTGCTGTCCGTCATGTCGCCAAAATGCAGTTTGAAATGCACTTCCCGCTCGTGTTGGTCGCGGTAGAGGTGGTCAATACGGTCGGTATTGAACAGCGAAGATCGGCGTTTGATGCCATGCACCATATATCCTTTGCGAAGCAGGAACTCGGCCAGGTAAGCTCCGTCTTGCCCGGTGATGCCAGTGATGAGGGCGGTTTTCATTTGTTGGGTGTCCCCTTTTTTGTTTTGGTTAAAGATGCGAAATTAAGGCCGGTGTGTGTTTCTAGCTTGAAATCAGTTGATGGGATTATTTTTGCCAAAAAATAATTCGACTATGTTAGAAAATCTTGGCATCGGCACCCGCCTCACACACGCAGACCTTGGCGAAGGCGTGGTGGTAAACGAAAAATCAGCCACTTATTCTGTGTGTTACATAAAACACGGAATGCGTGAATTGCAAAAAACCGATTCGGAAAAAGTGACCGTGACCGACCAGCTCGACCCTGACGAAGACAACGTGAGCCTCTTCGATGTGGAACGCATCCTGACACATGTGGTAAAAAAATATATTGAATACCCGGAGCAAGTAGAACTGGGCGTGAAATGGAAAGGAGGCAAAATGATACTGAAGCCCGGCGACTCAGGCTTGGCCAGCAAGGAAGTTCCCATCGAACAATTCTTTCATAAAATAGTGATGGCCCGCGACCGCATGCGGACATTGGAGCAACGCATCAACGCCAACCCCAAGCTGGAAGACGAAGAAAAGGTGAACCTACAGCAGTATATCACCAAAGTGTACGGAAGCCTCACCACCTTCAATATATTCTTCAAAAACGAATCGGATAAGTTTGTGGGGGATAAGGGAGATTATTAAGGGTGAGTGGACTCAGCGTGTACTTTAGCACCTCACCTCATATATCCACCAAGTCCCTACCCTGCTCATGCCAAGCTCTAAGAGACTCGGCTACGAAAAAATCACATAGTTTTGCCATCAAAAAATGAAACTCACTTACTACGGCCATTCCTGTTTTCTGTTGGATACTGGCAGCCACCAAATACTGTTCGACCCATTTATCCGAGGCAACGAGCTGGCCAAGCACATCCATGTGGATGAAATAAGCCCCGACTTTATATGCCTGAGCCATGCCCACCAAGACCACATGGCAGACTGCGAAGAGATAGCCAACCGCAGCGGGGCATTGGTGATATGCAATTGGGAAATACACGAGTGGCTGAACAAAAAAGGCATGACCAATACCCATCCCATGAACATGGGCGGCTGGCGGCAATTTGGTTTTGGCCGGTTGCGATGTGTGGCAGCCTTGCACAGCAGCATGTTGCCCGATGGCAACAATGGTGGCAACCCTATGGGATTCGTGCTTGAAATTGCCGACAAAAAGATATACTATGCCGGCGACACAGCCCTCACAATGGATATGAAACTGGTAGGCGAATACTGGAAGCCCGACATAGCCCTGCTGCCCCTTGGTGGCAACTTTACGATGGATGTGGAGGATGCCCTGCTGTGTTCCGACTTTATCCAATGCAACACCATTGTGGGGATGCACTTCGACACCTTTGGCTACATAGTGATGGATAAGTCTGCCGCTGCCAAAGCATTTGCCGACAGGCACAAAACCCTGCACCTGATGGATATTGGCAAAACCCGCGATATTTAAGCCCATCTTTGTAAGCTTTATTAAGGCAAGATATTTGACAAGCAACCAACCGTGCATTCTACTTTCAGAAAAACAAGTTCCCTATCAATCGTGCTACTGCTGGCAGAGTTTGCTCATGCCCAACTTCAGTTTCAGAGCATACGCCACGACTATGGAACTATACCCAAAGCCCGCAAGCTGATGTCGGAATTTGTGGTGACCAACACAGGTGCTACTGATGAATACATACTTCGGCTAAGTGGTAGCAGGCAGTTTTCATTTGTGTTTATGCAAGAAGTACTGAAGCCCGGGCAGAGCGATACCGTAAAACTGCTTTATGCACCGCAGCAAAAAGGAGCTTTCAGCGAGAAGATACAAGTATATTTGAGTAGTCCAATGGAGCCTATTACGTTAAGCATAAAAGGGGTAGTAGGGGAGCTTGACCCCGACGCACTTTCTATATGTTATTCATTCAAATACAATCACCCCAACGACTATCAGGCAGTAGCGGTTACTGGGCAAAAGGTGACAGTAATAGACAAGAAAACGGGTAAGCCCATCCCTGAAGCTTTTGTTCAGGTGTTCTCGCTGTCCGACCGCATCTCGTCCGACTATACAAAGGCTGACGGCACGGTTGGCTTTATACTTCCGCCCAACCTGTATGAACTACGTGTGCGAGCCGATTTCTATACTTCGGCTACCCAAGAACAATACATGAACAAAACCACAACGGATGTAGTGATAGCCTTGGAACGAAATGAAGATATAACCGACACAGCCATTTTGCAAAGCACCCAAGTGCAGGCTGTTCGGATTGACACCGTAAAACCTCTGGAAGTAGTAATACCAAAAGTGGACACAATGCCAGTGGTAGTATCAACACCAAAGGATACGGTGATAATACCACCATTAGATAATACACCAAAGCCCGAACTGTTGAACGGACTGCTAAACCCAGATGTATACGCCCCAAGCAATGTCGTTTTTCTCTTGGATATTTCTGGCTCCATGCAGCAGGAAACTCGACTACCCTCACTAAAAAAATCAATGAAAGCCTTGGTGGAACAGCTGCGGCATACCGACAAGATTACAATTTTGGCCTACAATGAATCAATAAAAATAGTGTTTCCCACAGGCTATGTGACTGACAAAGCCAAGCTATTCAAACAAATAGATACGCTGAAAGCTGGTGGACTAACAGCTACCGACCGTGGCCTCAAATTGGCCTACGAAATGGCATTGAGTGGATTTATTCCTGGGGGGAATAACCAAGTGATACTGGCTACGGATGGTATTTTTGGGGTGACACCAGTAGAGAAAACTATGATAAACAAAGCTGCTCATGCATTACAACCCGTAATACTTTCTGTGATGGGTTTTGGACTTGCTCCTGTCATCAATGAAAAGCTTGCCAACTTGGCCGCAGAGGGCAATGGAAGTTTCTTTTCAGGACGTGGTCCGGGAGGGATGACTGCATTGGCTGAAGAGATAAAAGCCAAGAGTAGGATAAAATAAAGTTGATGCCACTAAATGAGTTAGCAGTACTTTTTTGCAAAAGTGGACGGACAAGTCTTTGTTGATAGGGTAAAATTCATCGCCTATCGGTCAAGGCCGATGAGCTTTACCTGGCCTTCCTGCTGAAAAGAGTGTTTGTCCTGGAGGTTCATTTTCACACTTTTGTCCATGTGCCCAGCTAATACATATTGGGCAAATATAATGATTTCTTCTGCCTTTCCTGGTGTGAGGGCTTCAAGAATTTCGAGCATTTTTGTTTTCATTACTGTCGCCTTCAAAAGGCCTTTTTTGTTTATTGTACTCATAGGTTCATTTATTTATAAATTGTGAGCGATTTAGAACTAATGGCGAGTGATTGATTTATGTTTGCAAAGATGAGAACTAATTTTATCGCAGTATTTTTGTTTTCCTGTGTTTCCTTACACTGTAATTTGAACAAAAAAACTAACTCAAACGTTTTTTTTTACAATGAGGATGCTGGCATTTCTTCACTAGATCCTGCGTTTTCCAAAGACCAATCTACGATTTGGGCTTGTTTGCAATTATTCAACGGGCTTGTTCAGTTAGATAGTTTCTTACATGTTTTTCCTTGCATTGCAAAAAGCTGGGAAATCACTGAAGGTGGTAAATCGTACATATTTCACCTTCGGGCCGATGTTTTCTTCCATGAAAATGAAACTGTTTTTGGCAAGCAAAAAACAAGATTGGCCACAGCACATGATTTTGTTTATAGTTTCAAACGTTTGGTTTCGCCAACGACTGCCAGCCCTGGAGCGTGGATATTCAATGGCAAAATCTCATACCCAGACTCTGCTTTCACCGCCCCCAACGATTCTACATTTGTCTTGCGATTGATCAATCCATTCCCGCCTATGCTTGGTTTGTTAAGTATGCCTTATTGTGCTGTGGTGCCGCACGAGGCTATTGAAAAATATAGTAAAGACATTGGCTCGCATCCAATAGGCACCGGGCCTTTCAGGTTGCGGGCTTGGCACGAGGGTATTAAATTGTTGTTGGAGCGAAACCCCTCTTATTTTGAGAAAGATGAACAGGGTAAGTCCTTGCCCTATTTGGATGGGGTAGAAGTTGGTTTTATTGAAAGTAAGCAGGCAGCTTTCTTTGAGTTTGTGAAAGGACACCTTGATTTTATGAATGGGTTGGAAAGTAGTTTCAAAGACGAGATACTAACCCGTAAAGGAAGACTGCGGCAACAGTATCAAGGCAAATTCAAGCTGGTGACTGGCCCATACCTCAACACCGAATACCTTGCCTTCATGCTCGACAGTGCACATCTTTCCGACCCAAACAATCCCTTGCGGCATCTAAAAATGAGGCAGGCTATCGCCTACGCCATTGACCGCAAAAAAATGCTGCAATACCTACGAAACAATATTGGAAGCGGTGCCGTTCGTGGCTTTGTGCCTGATGGTTTGCCGGGCATGGCCACCGAAATTTATGCCTATAATCCAGTCAAGGCAAGGAAGCTTTTGCAGGAAGTTGGCTACGACCAAAAAACTATGCCACCTATCGTAATCAACACCACCAAAAGCTATGTAGATCTCACTGTGTATATCCAAAACCAGTTGTCGGCTGTCGGTATAAAAAGCAGCATAGAAGTAAGCCCTGGGCCTACCCACCGCGAGATGGTGAGCAAAGGGGGGCTTTCTTTTTTTCGTGGTTCGTGGATAGCTGACTATCCTGATGCCGAGAACTACCTGTCTTTATTTTATGGAAAAAATGCAGCACCCAATGGGCCCAATACTACCCGCTACAGTAACGCCACCTTTGACCAGCTGTATACCCAAGCCATGCAACAGCCCAACGCAGAAACCCGAAGTCAACTCTATACCCAATTGGACAGCCTGATGATGCAGGATTGCCCAGTAGTGGTGCTATTCTACGACCGTAGTATCCGCTTGGTACAAAACACTATTGCCGGGCTGGAAACCAACCCGATGAACAACCTTGTGCTAAAAAGGGTGAAGAAGGTGAGGTGAGGTGAGGTGAAAGGCTATTTTCTCAGCACCACTGCCTCCACACGTCTATTGGTGGTCTTTTCTTCTTCCGTTCTTTCTTCAGTAATTCTATTGGTCGCCCCCATTCCTTTGTAGCGAAGGCGTTTTTCTGAGATGCCATTCTTCACCAAAAAGTCGTAAACAGCTTTTGCTCTGGCCTCCGATAGATTCCATTTTCCAGTGTCAAAATCTTGCCCATCGCCAGCATTTTCAGGAAAACAACAGATATATCCAAGTATCTCTATTTCCAATCGAAGGTTTGCTTTCAGGCTCTCGAGCAACTCTTTCAGTGAGTTATGCGAACTGGGCAAGAAAACATGCCGTCCACCTTCAAAATTAATATTTCGCAGCACCAGCCGCTCCCCCATTTGCAGCATAGAAGTATCTATTTTGCCACTAATTTCTTTGCTGCCTTGAATTTCAACTTTTACAAGTGGTATCGTGGTTTTCCTTCTACCATATTGGATGAGTATCTCTACCCTACGGTTGGCTTGTCGGTCTGCCTCATTCCTATTTTTGTTCAGGGGCTTGGTTTTGCCGTAGCCTTTCACCTGCTTTATCAATGTATCTGCTATATGCAAATTCGCAAAAAACCCTTTAATGGTATTGGCTCTCCTTTCCGAAAGTGAATCGTTGAACCCTGCTCGGCCAATAGAATCAGTATGCCCGCGTAGGTATATGCTTTTGATTTCGAACTTTTGCAGAAACGAATCGCTCATGTGGTTTAGCACTATCAAAGTGGCTGGTGTCAATTCGTGCTTCTCGAAATCAAAGTAAACCATACGGATGACACGTTGTGCCAAGCTAGTGGAGTACACAACTAACAGCAACCCACAAGCTAACAAAATCTTCCTCATGATAGCACAAACGTAGGGGTAAGCCTTTTATTGTATTTGAGAAATGGCTGTTAACCAACGTGTATGTCTGGCTTGTGGTTTTAGAAGTTCAACCAAAGTCTTAATCCCGATTATCCTACTCAATGATTTAGCATACATTCTCTCTACTCACTTATTTTTGCATCCATTACTTGGCACGATTGCCTAACAAAATATATGAAAACCAAACTGAAGGAATTGTTGGAGTGGGATGTGCCGAACTGGAGTCAAGCACTGGCTTTCTGGCAGCCACACTTAGATGGGGCATATAAGGAAGGTACGCCCGTTCTTACCATAGGAGAACGATACGGTGGACTATCACTTTGGCTTGCAAAGCAAGGTAAGGCGAATATTTGTACTGACTATGTGATACCAAGCGACAAAGCCATGGAACTGCACCAAAGCCATGGTGTGAGTGAATTGGTGAAGTATGAAATGGTTAATATTTTCGAGTTGCCATACCCTGACAATAGCTTTGATGTAGTAGTAATAAAGTCAGTGATTGGAGGTCTGAAATTAACGTATAGTGATAAGAAAAGTCGAACCTTAGAAAACCAAAAAAAAGCAATAGCTGAAATCATTCGGGTGCTGAAACCAGGCGGAGTATACCTCGGTGCAGAGAATATGCGGGGAGGGTTGCTGCACAGATTTTTACGTAAAAAAACGGGTCGCGACAAGCACTGGAGGTATTTGGACAAAAAAGAGCTTAGTTATTTATTGGACGGATTTGCTAAAGTGTATACTAAATTTTACGGTTATCTTGGTTCCAATTTTAAGAATAAGATTTTCAATTCCCTAACATCTTTTGCAGATAAGGTTTTCTCAGCACTTTTGCCCGGTAGTAGGTTATACATTGGTTTTTTTGTTGGCAAGAAATAAAACCAAAAGGCATGCGTACTTTCCTTAATGTATTTTCACAAGCTGCCAGCCCATGCAAATCTGAAGCTAATATTGCCCCACCAAAACATGAGTAGCCTTTTTTCTTGGATTCCCAATTTTCTTACTCTTTGCAACCTACTTATGGGCTGCTTGGCCATCATGTGTGTAGTGGATGTTCAGATAGACCCAAACAACGGCAGTCTGAGTTACAACAATCTACTGGATGCAACTGTCTTTGTTGGGCTGGGAATGCTGTTCGACTTTGCCGACGGGCTGGCTGCAAGGTTGTTGAATGTGCATAGCAAGATTGGAAAGGAACTCGATTCACTTGCAGATGTGGTGACCTTTGGTGTAGCCCCAGCTTTTATACTTTTTAGCTTGCTTAGCCCTGCCCATGCTGACTATAGCCACTGGCCTTGGGGCAACCCACAGTACGTGCAATGCCTTGCTTTTGCTGTCGCTTTAGCATCTGCCTATCGCCTTGCCAAATTCAATGTGGACGATTCGCAGGAATATGTTTTCAAGGGCCTTCCAGTGCCCACCAATGCCCTACTTTTGTGCAGCCTGCCATGGATAGTAGCCACTGCTGATCCATCATGGTCAGCAAGGCTGAGTAATCCTTACTGGCTGTTATTCTTTATCTGTTTGTCAAGTTGGCTGCCTGTCTCCAAATTGCCCTTCATTTCTCTAAAAACGAAAGGACTGGGCTGGGCTGAAAATAAGTTCAGGTATATGCTGTTGGCTGGGGGCATCATACTTTTCGTATTGCTACAATGGTTATCCATCCCGCTGTTTATTGCTTGGTATGCTATCATTTCTTTTCTATCCGAAAAATCAAAACCCAAAGAAGCCTAACCCCCTATCCCCCGAAAGGTGAAAGCCATACCCCACTCCCATCTCCCCGCTTCCCGCTAAAATTCACTTCAATGAAATATACCGCACACATAAACATTATGCCCCAGAAAGCATTACTCGACCCGCAAGGCAAGGCTGTGACAGGCAGCATGAAAAACATTGGCCTACCAGAAATAGAAAACGTGCGTGTTGGCAAACACATCACCCTAGAAATAGATGCCGCCAATGAAGCCGCTGCCAAAGGTAAGGTGGATGATGCGTGCACAAAGTTGTTGGCCAACCTCATCATGGAAACCTATGAGTTTCACCTGCAGCCAATGAACTAATTGATGAGGCGGGTAGCCCTTCTTATTTGTATATGCTCAATCTACCTAGCAAAGGCACAGGATAAAACCTATGCCATGCGTGTTATTAACGCCCTTTGCTCGGAGGAAATGAATGGCCGAGGCTATGTGAAACAGGGTGACAGAACCGCTGCCAACTATATTTCTAAGGAATATTCTTCTGTCGGCTTGAAGCCTTTTGGTAGCAACTATTTCCAATACTTTGGATTCCCTGTTAACTATTTTCCATATGATATTTCCGTATGGCTTGATGGGCTTCAACTAAAGCCTGGCATTGATTTTCTTGTGTCGCCCGACTGCCCTCCACTTTCTGGGAACTACAAATTAGTGTATGTCGATTCGGAAACTGTGACCATCGAAAGCCGCTTCAAGAATTTTTTGCGGAAACGGATTCGCAACCGCTTCGTGATTATTGATAAAACAAAACCTTGGATGACGGCAGAAAAAGTGCATCAAATGGAAAGCAACACTATGCTGGCCAAAGGTTTTATCTACCTTGAAAATAAGCTGACTTGGGGCGTTTCAACCGAACGTAAGCAGCCCGTAAAGCTGCATGTTTTAAAATCAGTAGCCCGCAGTTTTTTCAGGATGGTGAGGGTAGAAATATTGGCCGACATCAGCCATAGCTATCCTACCCAAAACGTGATTGGATATATCCCTGGCACACAGTATCCCGATTCGTTTGTGGTGCTAACCGCCCATTACGACCACCTTGGCCGCATGGGGCCTGATGCACTTTTTGCAGGTGCAAACGACAATGCTTCGGGGGTTGCAATGCTGTTGGATATGGCCAAATACTACAAACTGCATCCACCCAAAATGAGCATGGCTTTTATATGCTTTGCAGGTGAAGAAGCAGGGTTGCTGGGTTCGGCTTTTTATGTGAGCAATCCTGTCTTTCCGTTAGAAAAAATTCGCTTCCTGCTGAACATGGATTTGATGGGTACGGGCGAAAATGGGATGACGGTGGTGAACGCAACGTTGTTCAAACAGGAATATGATACACTGGTGTATTTGAATGATGGGCTTGGATATCTGAAGACGGTGAACCCACGAGGCAAGGCAGCCAATTCAGACCATTATTGGTTTGGTGAAAAAGGAGTGAGATGCTTCTTTGTTTATCTTCTAGGTGATTACACCTTCTATCACGATGTATTTGACCGCCCTGATATGCTTAGCCTGAAAAAATACGACGAATCATTCAAGCTGCTTTCACGGTTTTTGGACACCCTGACTGGCAACTAAGCCTTCCCATGTATCTTATTCATTCTTAGGCTTTCTAATCAAAGTGCAATATCCCCTTACCTTTGCCGTTTAATTGGCATGGAAGAAAACAAGAACCCTTATACTTTTCATTTGCTAGACCTTTTGCAGGTTTTCTGGCGTTGGCGTGCGAAAATAATTGTGGTCACATTGCTGTCTGGTGTGCTTATGGCCGTGTTCTCTGGGCCCTGGTTCATCACTCCCAAGTTCAAGAGCGACATGATATTTTTTCCTACGGTGAACAACTCTTTCTCTGCCTCTTTCTTGAGGGAAAATGGAGAGAAAGCCGACCCTTTGGAATTTGGAACGGAAACTCAGGTGGAGGAGATGCTCCAAATACTCAACTCCGATTTGATGAAGGGTGAAGTCATTCGAAGGTTCAACTTGATGTACAACTACAACATTGACACTACCGACAAATACAAGTACCAAAAGCTTGGCAACATCTACGACCACAATATTTCTTTCAAGCGTACCGAATTTACTTCGATACTTTGCACCGTGCAAGACGAAGACAAGCAAACAGCCTCCGACATGGTGGATGGCATTTCGCTGATAATAGATTCGCTGAAAACGGCCATACAAAGGCAGGTGGCTTATCAGGCATTGGCCATGGTGGAAAATTTGTACCACGAAAAGCAGCAAGAGATAAAATGGTTGAACGATTCGCTGGAAATATTGGCACAAATGGGTGTGTACAATGCATCGGAGCAGGCTAAAACCCTAACCGACCGCCTGAGCAAAGGAGGTTTTAGTCAAGGCGAAATAGAGAAGCAGCAGCAACTGTTGGCTAAATATGGAAGAGCCTACGAAACCCTGAGCCGCACCGTGCATCTGGAACTGGAAAAGCTGAGCGACCTGAAAAAAAAATACGACGAGGCTAAAGTAGACGCCAACTCGAGCCTTACCCACAAATTTGTGGTGAGCAAAAGTGGCCGTAGCGAAATAAAGTCGTACCCCATCCGCTCCATGATGGTGATGGTGGCATTGTTTAGCACCTTCCTGCTTTCGCTTGTCTTAATTTTTATTTTTGAAAAGATATACAAACCCCTTCGCCAAGGCAATGCTGAAACAGCTAAAGCCTGAGCAAGGTTCATGGCCATTCCTGATTACCGCTGGGGTACTCTTTGTGGTGGCTAATGCCTTCCTCATTCGTGAGGGATATTGGTTGGGCTGGGGCTTGCCATTTGTGCTCATCATTGTGCTGCTGTTAGTTTTTTCGTTCGACAAACTCCTTTGGATTACTGTACTTTTTACTCCGCTATCGGTCAGGTATGAGAATGTGTTTGCCGGGGTGGGCATGGATGTACCAAGCGATATATTCATCACCTTGCTGTCTGTTTCGGTTATTTTCAAGTTCCTCTTCGACGAGCGGTTCGACAAACGCATCCTGAAACACCCGCTAAGCATAGCCATCATGCTCAACCTTGTGTGGCTGCTTTTCACTTCCATCACCAGTTCCATGCCCTTGGTCTCCTTGAAATTTCTGGTGTCACGCAGTTGGTATGTGCTGCTTTTCTACTTCGTGCTGTCGCAAACTTTTTCGGATACCAAGAATATCAAAAAATATCTGTGGCTATATATGCTGCCGCTCATTTTCGTGGTGTTTTACACGTTGATGAACCACAACGAGTACAACTTCGACCAGCGAGCCAGCTACGGCATGTCGCAGCCTTTCTTCGTGAACCACGGCATCTATGCTGCCGCTCTCGCCATGTTCCTGCCTTTCTTGTGGCTGGGACTTTTTGGAAGCAACAAAATGGGCTATTCGCTACCAGCAAAAATATGTATGTTTCTGCTGCTGTGTCTGTTTTTGGTCGGAATGGTTTTTAGCTACACCCGTGCGGCATGGATAAGTTTAGCTGCCGCTATTGCTATCGGGGCTTTGCTTTATCTGAGGTTTTCGGTATCTACTTATGTGTTGGGAATCTTTGTAGCGGGGCTTGTTTTATTTTCCATGAAAGACCGTATTTCACTGACATTACAACGCAATCAGCAGGTGTCAGCCGACAACTTCGATGACCACGTTAAATCCATTTACAATATAAAAAACGACGATAGCAACTTGGAACGCATCAACCGCTGGAAATGTGCTTTCAGGATGACGGAAGACCGCCCAGTACTTGGCTTTGGCCCCGGCACATATGTGTTTCAATATGCCCCTTATCAACGTGCAAAAGAAATAACCAAAATAAGTACCAACGTGGGCAGTTTGGGCAATTGCCACAGTGAATTTTTGCAGCCATTGGCCGAAACTGGAATCCCCGGATTTTTGACTTGGCTGATATTGATTGCCACAGGAATTTTTACTGGAATAAAACTATACTGGGGCAAGCACAGCCCTGAAGTGAAAGCCCTTGCACTCAGTGCCACACTGGGACTCATCACCTATTTCGTACACGGATTACTCAACAACTACAGCGACCTTGACAAGGCTGCCGTACTCATATGGGGATTCTTCGCTATAATTGTATCGCTCGACGTATATCACACTAAACAAATAAAAACATGATTCGTAAATACCAATCCTCCAACTTTTCCGTGCTTCGGAAAATTTTCATACTCAATACCCCTGCTTTTTTCGACAAGCAAGAGCAGCCGCTTTTTGAAGGCTACTTTAAGAAACCTGAGCTTTGTTACTTCACCCTAATAACAGAAGACGGCGAAATAATAGGTGGTGGCGGCATCGGCTTCGACCTCGAAAAGATAGAGGCTCATTTTCTCTGGGATTTGGTTCACCCCAAATACCAAAAGCAAGGGTTTGGCAAGGACCTGCTGCAACACTGCATTGCACACGTAAAAGATAATACTACCTATAAAGTTATTAAGGCAAATGCCACCATCAAGAATTACAAATTCTACCAAAAAATGGGCTTCAAAATGCTAAAGAAAACCAAAGACCATTATGGTCCTGGAGTAGATATGTATGCCATGGGAATGGCATTGTAGTTAACTACAACCCATATTCACTCAGCAAATAAAGCATTGCCCCGATGGTGGCTGAGCCAAGTTCCAACTCGCGGCGGTTCACGTTTTTCATTATATCTATCTCCGTGTGGTGCAGGTCAAAATAGCGTTGGCTGTCGGGAATGAAACCCATCTGTGGCACACCTTGTTCTCTTAGTGGGCCTATGTCGGTACCGCCACCGTGGTTGGTAAATTCATATACATGGTAGGGCTGGAATAGCTTGGCAAACTCCATAAATTTTTTCATTTGTTCCTCGGAAGCTCCGCTCATACCAAAGCCTTTGGGCACATGCCCTCCCCCATCACTTTCTATGGCTACTATATGTTTTTCGTTATTCAGTTTTGCTAGTTCAGCATATTTGTTTCCGCCACGCACACCATTTTCTTCGTTCATAAACAACACCGCCCGGATAGTCCTTTTGGGACGAATGCCCAATGCCTTGAACAGCCGCACCGCCTCAATGCTATGCACACATCCAGCCCCGTCGTCGTGAGCTCCATCGCCATTGTCCCAGCTATCAAGGTGTCCACCTACACATATAATTTCCTCCGGCTTTTCGCTGCCACGAATCTCTCCCACCACATTGTAGCTAAGGGTATCGGGCAGGGTTTTACAATTCATTTTCATATACAGTTTGGCATGTGGGTCTGTCTTCAAAATCTTCATCAAGTCTTCCGCTGCTTGGGTGCTAATAGCCCCACAAGGAACTTTGGGAAATGAATCATTATACTTCATGGTACCTGTGTGTGGGTAGTCGCTGATGCCAATATCCATACTCCGGACTATCGTACCCACCGCTCCGTATTGGGCGGCTTCACTTGGCCCGGAATACCGCTGGTCAACCGCCCCACCGTAAGCCTCGAAAGTAGTAATCTTTGCTCGGTCCATTGGGCGACTGAAAAACACGATTTTGCCTTTCACCTTGGCTTCGCCCAGCTTGGCCAGCTCACTCACACTGTCCACCATCACTATCTCAGCGGTGATGCCTTCTTTGGGCGTAGCCATTGACCCGCCCAAAGCACAGATACGCAGTTTCTCCGAAGTAAATAATTTGCCTTTGCTATACTTTACAGAACATTCCTCCTTAGCTCCCCTCACCCAATGCGGCACCATGCAGGGCTGCAACCACACCGAATCAAAGCCCCATTTCTCCATCACCTTTTTGCCCCATGCCACTGCTTTGTATGATTGGGGTGAGCCGCTCAGCCTGCCACCTATTCCGCCAGCCAATTGCTCCAGCATTTGGTAGCTCTGCCCTTTGGTGAGGGCTGTGCGGTACATTTGGGCAATAATGGAAGAGTCAGTTTGGGCAGTAACCTCACAAAGCCAAAACAGCGAAAGAATAAATAGGGAACGGATTTTCATTTCAATAAATTTGCTTCAAAGAACGGGGGGAGAGGGGGAAAAGGCAGTTTGCAATGGGCAGCATTGTCCAAGAGAACCACATTGTGCTAAAAAATGTTGCTCTTCCCCGATAGTGATCGGGGCAAGCTAACTCAGAGTGACATTTTTTTTGAGCATCGTCAAAGAGAAGCACTCTGTCAGGCTGTCCCTATAGCCATCGGGATTATCGAAGCATTGGCCAAGTGAAGCACACAGTCAGGCTGAGTAGTTTACCCTGAGCGATAGCCGAAGTGAAGCCCTGCCGAAGTGAACCCCAACAGCACTGCCTCGTAAAAGGTGGGGCTGTTGTTTGCCCATAGTTTGTACTTTTGGTAAAATGCGTTTCCTTTGCAGCAGTTTAATAATTATGGCAACTAACTTTTTCACCAACAAAGACGACAACACTCTGCTCAAAAAGTTTGAGGGTGTTTTTACACATGTAGAAAGCATCAGACACTTTGATGCTTTGGTTGGCTATTTCAGAACGTCGGCAAGTGATACCAACGATTATGTATGCAAATATCAACGCATCCCATCTTCATTATATTCAGGCATGTTAGTCAACGAATATATTGCAAGCAAATTATTAAAGCACTGGGGTATTGAAAGTCCAGAAACGGCCATTGTGAAGGTAAAGCCCTTGCTGCGGTAAGTCTTCCGATGGATGACTTGCCGCTTCCCAATGGTAGGCGGTCTTTCGACCGCCACTAAGAACAAAAGTATTATGCTAATAGAACAATTGATGGCTTGGCCGCGTGAGGGATGGAAGCGGCATCCTCGCCCACTTCCCCTTGGGCGAGATATAGCGGACAGCCCGACCCCCGTTGTATTTTTGGTTTCACGGGGGGCACGCCCAAATTGATTCAGCTGCCAAAGAAACCCCTGACACTCCTTTCCCTTAAATTCGCACCCCTTTTCCCATTTTGATAACCGCCGCTACCATATCCCGCATTTTTCATGCTGCCAACATAGAGGAGGTGGTGGGCGAGTATGTGGCCCTCAAAAAGCGGGGCGGCAACCTGCTGGGGCTTTGTCCTTTCCACAAC
>SHWZ01000029.1 GCA_009693575.1 Flavobacteriaceae bacterium
CGGGCAAAGCTGCCAAGAAAAGTAGTATCAATGCTTGTAGGATTCTTGCCCCATTCAGTTGTCACTTTTAGCCAGTTGGCCTCAGCAGGATTCAGGTATTTTAGCACATCTTCCCATTTGAAGAAGATATAATCAGTAGCTTTGGGTACTGCTTTTGGATAGTTCCTAAAGTCAAGGCTTTGCAAGCAATAGCCTTGAGGTTTGCCAGCAGCATAAGTTATTCTTGATAGGTTGAAATTGTCAGTCTGGTCGTAATAATAAACTGTGCTGTCAAGCAGGTCTTCAGGGTCGCCGTTCTGAATTTGTATATTCGCCTTTCTGTACCTCAACTGCTTTGCCGAATCAGCACTCAGTACATAATTCAGTTTTTCATTCGGATAGGCTTTCAGTTTACCATCGTCTGCGGCATACACCAGTTTGGTGTTTATCTGCCGAAGCATGGTGAGGTTGTAGTTGCTAAAATGGGCAGCAGTTACCTTGCCTTTGGTGGCAGCAGTACTTGGAAAATTCTATCATAGCCGCTGAGAGCTATTGCCATTGCGATAAAGGCCATTAAATTTTTCATTGTTTTTGTTTTAGGTCAAATAAAAAGAAGGCAACTCACTTAACGCGGCTGCCTTCTTTTTATTGTGTATCTACCCTCTCCTGTGGAGAGGGTAGGGTGAGGTCAGGGTGAGGCTTGGTGAGGTTTCACTTAGGGGCTGTTTTATCCGCCATCTCCATCTCCAGTTTCACTTTTATGTTTTCGCCCACCTTGGCAAACACAAGTGATGGCACTTCAATGTTGTGGTCTTTCAACGGCACAAAAAACTCCGACGTCACGCTCACCTTGCCACCTGCCACTGTTACGGTTGCCAGCAGGTTACGCTCCTTTTCCACGTTGTGGCATTTCAATTTACCCGATACGCTCACCTTGTAGGTTCCGTCCTTTTTCAGGTCAATGTTGTCGTTTATTTTGCCAGTAAAAGTGGTGTGGCGGTTTACATCTTTGTCTGTTTCTAAGTACTTTTCATTGAAGTGGGCTTCCATTGCTTCGTTCGGAAAATCGAAGCTGGTCATGTCAATTTTGAAAGCAAATTTGTGATCGGCAAGGTTCAAGGCTCCAACAAGCTTTTTCGACTCAGCTTCTACATCTGTTACAGGAGAACTTCCTGCGAAACTGACTTTGCCAGTGCTGGTGGTAACCACTTGAGCTTGGGCGGCCACAGCAAAGAGCAGGGTGGCGGCAGATAGGATGATTTTGTTCATATAGAATTGTTAATGGTGGTTATCAGTTTTCGTCGGGCTATTGGCAGTAGGGTTTCTTCCAGAGGAAGCTCAGTGGTTGCTTCAAAGGCAAAAGCTACTGGGTTTGGCAGGTCGGCTCGTTTGCTCACCAAATCCTTCTTTATGTGCTCGTATTGATTGCTCAAGCTGTATTCGTAGGTGCAAAGATACTGAGTATGGATGCCACGGTAGCGATTGTTTTCATTTTCAAACAAAGTTATCTGGTAGCGATACACATTGATATCAGATTTTGGGATTGGCAACAACCTTAGTAGCAAGTAACCTTCTTCCAAATAAAGTGGAACTAAACCAATAGGTTTCATCGTTATGTGGCTTTCAAAACCATCAAAAATACTGCGGCCTTGTTCCAGATAGTCTTTCATTTTTGGGATGGAAAAGTTCACAATGTCGTTCAATGACTGCATCAAGCTATCATCGGCCACTGCTTTGTCAAATGCCAGTCTAAAATTGTGCAAGTCGATCGCGGTAAGCCTCTTGGGAAATGCCATTTGCAAAGCAGCCTTACTATCCCTGAACTGAACGATATTGAGGTAATGGGTAAGTAAGTCGCCAAGCTGCGGGTATAGTTGTTTGGCATCAAAATGCTGCTGAATACTTTGCAAATAGCCTAGCAACATATACTGCTTGTGTTCCGCATCCAGCGGAGCGTCAATGAACCAATTGGGGCTTAAGGATTTCATACAGTGTTTCAGGTTTGCTTCTACAAAACTACTACTTGCCTCAGTCATTTGACAAACACCTTGCCCAAAGCCTTCCATTTTTTTTACTCATTTGCCATTATGTCCGCCTATTTTTGCGACCCCTTAAGCAAAAATGCGAACTTGTGTCACACTTTTTTGCTAGGCATGGTAAGTGATAAGTGGGAGCTGAATCCGAAATTACGGAAGCCTAAATAGCAATCGATTAACCTAAAAACAATAAACCCAAACTAAAAATGGTAAACTTCAAACCTCTGGCAGACCGCGTTCTGGTAGAACCGGCTGCCGCCGAAACTAAGACTGCAGGCGGAATCATCATTCCTGACACTGCAAAAGAAAAACCCCAGCATGGCACTGTTGTAGCTGCCGGCCCTGGCAAAAAAGACGAACCCAACACCGTGAAAGCGGGAGACAGTGTGCTTTATGGCAAATATGCCGGCACCGAAATAACTGTAGAAGGCAAAGACTACCTCATCATGCGAGAGAGCGACATTTTTGCAATCGTTTAAATTGGTTAATGATTGAATTGAGGAATGATAGAATCATTCCCAAATCTTCAAATTTCCAAATCTTCAAATTAATTAACAAATCTCCAAATCAATTATCAAAATGGCTAAACAAATAGTATTCAACCTGGAAGCCCGCGATGGGCTGAAGCGTGGCGTAGACATCCTTGCCAACGCAGTAAAAGTAACCCTTGGCCCTAAAGGCCGCAACGTGGTTATAGACAAAAAATTTGGCTCACCCTCCGTTACCAAAGACGGCGTGACGGTGGCCAAAGAAATAGAACTGAAAGACCCCGTGGAAAACATGGGTGCTCAAATGATGAAAGAAGTAGCCAGCAAAACTGCTGACGTAGCCGGAGACGGAACTACTACTGCTACTGTTTTAGCACAAGCTATAGTGACTGCTGGCTTGAAAAACGTAGCGGCAGGTGCTAACCCAATGGACTTGAAACGCGGTATCGACAAAGCGGTTATCGCTGTAGTTGAATCATTGCGTAAACAAAGCAACCCAATTGGCGACGACTACTCTAAAATAGAGCAAGTGGCCAGCATCTCAGCCAACAACGACAACAAGATTGGTAGCCTGATAGCTGACGCCATGAAGAAAGTGGGCAAAGAAGGTGTAATCACTGTAGAAGAAGCCAAAGGCACCGACACCGAAGTGAAAACGGTAGAAGGAATGCAGTTTGACCGTGGCTACCTCTCGGCCTATTTTGTAACCAATGCTGAGAAAATGGAGGCCGACCTTGAAAGCCCATACATCCTCATTTATGACAAGAAAATCAGCAACATGAAAGAGTTGTTGCCAATTTTGGAGCAAGTGCTTCAAACTGGTAAGCCCTTGCTAATCATTGCTGAAGACGTGGACGGCGAAGCCCTCGGAACTCTTGTAGTAAACAAGCTCCGTGGCTCTCTGAAAATCGCTGCTGTAAAAGCTCCAGGTTTTGGCGACCGCCGCAAGGCCATGTTGGAAGACATCGCCATCCTTACCGGAGGTACACTCATCAGCGAAGAGCGTGGGTACAAGCTAGAGAATGCCGACATGAGCTACCTTGGCAAAGCAGAAAAGATCAACATTGACAAAGACAACACTACCATCATCAACGGTGCTGGCTCGTCTGACGACATCAAAGCCCGTGTGGGACAGATAAAAGCCCAAATGGAAACAACGACAAGCGACTACGACAAAGAAAAACTACAAGAACGCCTTGCCAAACTGAGCGGCGGTGTTGCTGTGCTTTACATTGGTGCCGTTACCGAAGTGGAAATGAAAGAAAAGAAAGACCGTGTGGACGATGCACTCCATGCCACCCGTGCCGCTGTTGAGGAAGGCATCGTGGCTGGTGGAGGTGTTGCATACATACGTGCCATTGCCGCCCTTGAAGACATGAAAGGCGACAACGAGGACGAAACCACCGGCATCGCCATCGTGAAGCGTGCCATCGAAGAACCCCTACGCCAGATAGTGGCCAACGCCGGAGGCGAAGGCAGCATCGTGGTGCAGAAGGTACGCGAAGGCAAAGACGACTACGGCTACAATGCCCGCACCGAGGTGTACGAAAACCTTATAGCAGCCGGAGTGATAGACCCTACTAAGGTAACGCGTGTGGCTCTGGAAAATGCAGCTTCAATTGCTGGTATGCTCCTCACCACTGATTGCCTGTTGGCCGAAGAACGCGAAGAAAAGCCACATAGCCACGCCCCAATGGGCGGAGGCATGGACGGCATGTATTGATCGACAACGATTGCAAATAGAAAAACCCCGGCCTTGGTCGGGGTTTTTTGTTTAGGATATTGTGTGGGCGTGCCCCCCGTGGAACCAAAAATACAACGGGGGTCGGTCTGTCCGCTGTATCTCGCCAAAGGGGAAGTTGGCAAGGATGCCGCTTCCATCCCTCACAGTCTATCCCGCCTTAGCGGGACGGCCAAGCCCTCAACTGTATTATTGGCTGGGTGGCGGGACGCCAACCTGTGACCGAATTTTGTCATCAATCAATTGCAATGGGTTGGGATATTTATCGCTGAGCGTAAGGCGGCTGAAACAATTGCTTTTCTTGAAAATACTGATGGCAGGTTCTCCGCTTCCCGAGCCAAGGTCCATCATGGGTTGAACGGGCAGCGACAACGTTTGGAGGTAAAGCACAAAAGCATCATAAACATGGAACCTGGAAACAACAAAGCCGATGAATTCCGTTTGAAAATTCCGTAAAACGGATGGAAACCAATGATAGTCCTCGAGTTCTTTCACCGGCCTACAAAAGCTTGAATATTCGAGGGTGGTTCATACATTCTTTCAACATGCTGCAAAGATTCGCCATTTCTACTCGAGAGTGTTACAAAATCATGGAAATAAGTTACGTAATTCACACATTGCTAAGAAAATTAGATGGATGCAAATGAATCCGACTGTCGTTATTGCTTACTAAGGACCGTTCATACATTTCTAAATTTTTCATTTCCCAAATACAGTTTTCCCTTTATATTTGCAGTCCTTTTTTCAAAATACAACATGATTTACGTAACAATAAAAGACAACGATTCGCTAGACAAAGCCATCAAAAAATTCAAGAAGAAGTTTGAAAAGACTGGTGTGGTAAAGGAATACCGTAGCCGCATGTCCTTTGAAAAGCCTTGCATCACCCGCAGGCAGCAACTGATAAAAGCCCGTTACAAGCTAAAAGTACAAAGGGAGGCCAAAGCAGGCCAAGCCTAAGATATTTGCATACGCAACAAAATTTCTGCCTTCCCTTTACCGGGAGGGCTTTTTTGTTTTATTCCAGCCCCCAGCTTATTGACCCAATACCCTTGCTGGCCAGCCATTGATTGGATTTGCTAAAATGCCTGCACCCAAAAAAACCTGCCGAAGCTGAGAAAGGAGAAGGATGTGAAGCCTCAAGGACCAAGTGTTTGGCGGGGTCTATCAGTGCTTTTTTGCTTTGGGCAAACTTTCCCCAAAGGAGAAAAACAACGGCATCCTTTTCAGCGGATACTTTGGAAATAATGCTATCGGTAAACTGCTGCCAACCAATGCTACCATGAGATGCAGGTTCGTTGGCTCTCACTGTGAGCACAGCATTAAGCAACAAAACCCCCTGCCTTGCCCAAGCACTCAAGTCGCCAGTTTCCTTTTGCAAGGGAATCCCCAAGTCAGTTTCTATTTCCTTAAAAATATTGACCAAAGAAGGGGGTGGTTTTATGCCCGGACTCACTGAAAAACAAAGCCCATTGGCCTGTCCGTGGCCGTGGTAGGGGTCTTGGCCGATAATAACCACCTTCACGTTTTCAAAAGGGGTGTTGTCAAAGGCCGAGAATATTTGTTGGCCAGATGGGTAGATGGTTTTCCCAGCAGCCTTCTCAGCTTTTAGGAACAACCGTATTTCACCGAAATAGGGCTTTTCAAATTCAGGTAATAGCCTTTCTTTCCATGATGGGTTTAGATTTATCTCCATCTCACTTAATTGTCCTTTTTGGCTCGCACTGTTGTTGAACACTTGGACAAAAGTAAAGAGTAAATAGTTTGCTTAAAAAGACGATTCCAATTCCAGTAAGTTTGAAATTTTTTCAAAGAGCACTTCTTGATCAACTGGTTTCGGCAAATAGTCGTTCATGCCCTTTGCTAACACTTTTTGACGAGTAATTTCCAACACATCAGCAGTCAATGCCATAATCGGAATTGTTTTTTTAAGTGCCCCTGCGTCTCCACTTCGTATCGCAGCTGTAGCTTCGTATCCATCCATAACCGGCATATGTAGATCCATTAGCACCAAGTCTATTGGATTATTTTTTACAACTTCCACTCCCTCCAACCCATTGGTTGCAAAGTGCAGGATGGTGTTCATCCATTTGCTCATCATGGCTTTTATCACCAGCAAGTTCATCGGATTGTCTTCTACCACTAGTATATGTTTTCCATGTAGGTCGTAACTATCATTCTTGGGAATCCCAATGACTGTTTTGAGCATATTGGCCAAGGGGTATTGTAAGCCAATAGTGCAAGTGGTTCCTCGACCAGGTTGGCTCTCAAACCCAATGGTGCCATGGTGTAAGTCAACCAACACTTTCACCATATGGAGCCCCAGTCCAAAGCCACCGTATTCTCGCGTGTTGCTGCTGTTTTCTTGTGTAAACGCTTCCAAAACTTTGTCAACCTTTTCTTTTGAAATTCCGATTCCAGTATCTGAAATGGTCAGCTCCAGATTGGCCATTTCGTTGGCGATACAGCACCGTACTGCAAATTTTACTTCGCCCGAATGTGTAAATCTCAATGCATTGTTCAGCACATTATTCACAATCTGCTCTAGCCGGATTGGATCGCCCTTCACTAGTTTGGGCAAACTGACAGGTGGGTCGAAAACGAAATTCAGACCTTTTTCTTTAGCAGTTATTTCAGCACATTTCTTTAGCTGTATTAGAATGGATTCCGGGTCAAAATTTACATGCTCTAATTGCAGTTCGCCTTTGCCTATTTTCGATAAATCCAATATATCGTTTACTGAACTGAGCATGTTGATTGAAACATATTTTATCACTTCGCAGTTGGTTCGGGTTTTGGGATCGGTGGTCTCATCGTGAATTATTTTGGCATGCCCCATTATTGCGTTTAGAGGAGTCCGTAGTTCGTGGCTCATGTTGCTCAGAAAATGAGATTTTACTTCACTAATTTCCTCTGCTCGTTGTAGTGCAAGTGTCTGCATATTTTCTTTATCTCTTCTAAGTTGGCCAATACGATTGGCCATGCTTAGGCTCAAAAAAATAATTTCAAGGCCGGTGCCTAATTTAGGACTGTTTTCGCTCCAAAATGAATTAGGAAGTACCCCAAAATTGTTTAAAATAAATATTACAAACCCGCTTACCAAAAAAAAGATACCCATTCCAAAAAAACGGTCAACTGGGATTTTTCTCATCCGTAGGTTCGCCAATGAAACTATCAGCAAAAGCAGCACTCCCAGCCCAAAGGCATTAGCACTTGGGTATAGAAAAGGAATAGAAGCCGGCAACACCAACAAGAGTATTAATTGCAAACCTAGCAGCAAATAAAACAATCGGTATAGCCTGAATAGGGTGTTGCTATGCCGTTTTATATTCAGAAAAAGTTCACTGTATTTGCCCAAGCAAATAGCAGAAAGCGAAGCAGCGATAAGCACCATACGTTGCGAAAACCAGCCGCCCGAAGGGGCTAGGTATTGGTAAAAATATCCATCAATGGCAAATTGCAAAAAGGCAACACCCAAAGCATACATGCTATAATACAAAAAGCTTCGCTCACGCAAGGCAAAATATAAAAAGAGATAGATAATTGTGGCCAAAGCCAAGATGCCGTAAAAGATGCCAAACACCATTTGTTCTCTGTAGGTGGTTTCTACCAACGTATCAGGGCCATAAAGATGTAGTGGTACATTTAGCACTTCGCCGTCGCTTTTCAAATGGAGGTATGCCCGCAGCTCTTGATTGCTTTGTATCATCACCTTAAAAATAGTTTTGCGATGATTTACACTTCGTTGGGGAAAAGGCAGGTTGTCTCCGCTTTTCAGCACCTTCACATTGCCTTCTTTATCAATCAAGTAAAGCTCTGCCAAATCAGTGATTGGGCGGGCAGTTTCTAGGTAGGTGAAGGCAGGATGCTCGCTAGCATTTTTTAACGAAAACCGAAGCCAGTAATGGTGATTTGTGAATCCGATATTGGCCGATGCCTTCGTCAGGGAACTAAAACTTACATTTTCGCTGCCCGAAAATAGCACTTCAGGAGCTAAATCTCGATCTCCTACATCAGCTATTTCTGGCAGATGCTGCAAACATATTTCAGTCTGTTGAGCCATCAATGGCAATTCCATCCAAAGATAACATAAAAATGTGAGGCTGATTTTTTTCATAAGTTGCTAATTTTTGTAAAAAGCAAAAATAGACGAACACTCAACTAAGAAAACTAGGAGTGTACAGTTTAGGGGAAATAGAAAATAATACCATCACGACTAGCTTAACTTCTTCTTGACGTCTTCCTCTTTAGTCACTATTTAATATCTACAACATCAAGCAATTAATTATTGTAATCAAACTTGGATTGACCTCTACATTCAAAATAATAAGCCCCAACCCTACCTTTGCCCCCCTTAAAAACCAACTTGATATGAGCTTACAAAAAATAACAGAACTTCTTGGCAGCGACGCAGATTCGCTGCTGAATCATACCTGCCAAGGCATTACTAAAGAACAAATAACTCATACAGGTCCAAACTTTATGGACACGGCATTTGCCAGCAGCAACCGCAACAACCAAACCATTGGCAACTTGCAAAAGATATATGGCCACGGAAGGTTAGCCAACACCGGCTACCTCAGCATTTTGCCTGTTGACCAAGGAATTGAACATAGCGGTGGTGCTTCGTTTGCTCCAAACCCCATATACTTCGACCCTGAGAACATAGTGAAGCTTGCTATGCAAGGCGGTTGCAATGCCGTTGCTTCTACCTTTGGTGTGCTTGGTTCGTGCAGCCGGAAGTATGCCCATAAGATTCCTTTCATTGTAAAAATAAACCACAACGAGTTTCTGACTTACCCAAATAAGTTCGACCAAATCATGTTTGGGAGCATCAAGGATGCTTGGAATATGGGTGCTGCTGCTGTAGGAGCAACTATCTATTTTGGTAGCGATGAAAGTGCCCGTCAGATTCAAGAAGTGGCAGCAGCCTTTGAACGTGCCCACGAACTAGGCTTGGCTACTGTGCTATGGTGTTACCTGCGTAACAGCTCCTTCAAAAAAGATGGCGTTGACTACCACACCTCTGCTGACCTTACCGGCCAAGCCAATCACCTAGGCGTTACCATACAGGCCGACATCATCAAGCAAAAATTGCCTACCAACAATGGTGGCTACACGGCTATGAACTTTGGCAAGACCCACAAGAAAGTATATGATGAATTGACGACCCCCCACCCTATCGACCTTGCCCGCTATCAAGTGGCCAACTGTTATATGGGCAAAATAGGGTTGATAAACTCAGGTGGCGAAAGCAAAGGTGCTACCGACCTTGCCGAAGCCGTGACTACCGCTGTGGTAAACAAACGTGCGGGTGGTTGCGGACTCATTAGCGGACGCAAAGCCTTCCAGAAGCCAATAGCCGAGGGCATCAGCTTGCTGAACGCCATTCAGGATGTGTACCTGGAAACAGGGGTGACAATAGCTTAATACAATGGCCCATTGCCCTTAGTTCGGTAGGTGTTGCGGCGGTAAATGATAACACCTATCAACAACAGGAGCAAACCCGCACCAATCAACATAAGTCCTGTCAGCATCAGCGAAGTGGAGGCTATTTGTTTGCTGATGTTTTTCCAAGTGAACGTACTCGGTTGTGCGGACTGCTTGTGACCCAACAGAAACACAGCGAAGCCTCCGGCCATCACCACACCACCAGTTATTTTGAGAGCCTTGCCTAGTTTCGATTTGTCGAAGCGTTCGCGAGGAATGGCTGGTTTTTTGGCTATCAATTTCTGTTGGTCAGCAAAACCACTTAGTACATGGGTTTCACTCTTGTGAATTTGAGAGCTGTCGGCTGGTGTTAAAGAAGCAAATTTTTCAATCGATGAATAAACAAATGTCGAACTAACTATTTTGCTTTCAAATTGTGACTCAACCTTAACAGTATTGAATTTTCGTGTTGCTGAACAGGAGGCGATAAAAATTGCCAAACAAAGTAGTGCTAATTCTCTCATACTTTCCTTACATTTTCCAATCCCTCACCAAATCAATTGAAGAGTGAGAAGTGAGGTCGAATTGCGTTGGCACAACCGATACATAGCCTGCATCCAGAGCGGCCTGATCAGTATCGGCTGCTTCCATCTCCATGTTTATAAACTTACCAACCAACCAATAATATTTGCGTCCATTTGGGTCTATACGTTGGTCAAAATCCTCCTTCCATTTAGCCCTTGCCTGCCTGCACACTTTCAACCCTTTGTATACATCGGCTTTGGGGAAGTTCACGTTCAGCAGCACTCCATCAGGCAGCCCTTTTTCCAATATGTTTTGGCAAATGGATTTAACAAAAGGCTTGCAAGGCTCAAAATCGGCATGGTAAGCGTAGTCGCAAAGTGAGAAGCCGACAGCTGGGATGCCTTCCACAGCTGCCTCGACCGCCGCACTCATGGTGCCTGAATAAATGATGTTAATACTAGCGTTACTGCCATGGTTGATGCCCGAAACCACCAAATCAGGAAGGCGGTCAAGCACTTGGTGGTGGCCAAGTTTCACACAATCAACAGGAGTGCCACTGCATTGGTAGCTTTCGAATCCCTTGAACACATCATTTCTTTCCACCCTAAGTGGTTTTGAGATGGTGATGGCATGGCCCATTCCACTCTGGGGACTATCTGGAGCGATTATGACTACTTGACCTAAGTCTTTAATTGCATCGACTAAAGCACGAATGCCAGGTGCGGTAATGCCATCGTCATTGGTGACAAGTATGAGGGGACGGGTATCTGTCTGCATTGGGCAAAGGTAAACAATTATCTGCTGTCAAAAGGATACCTGCCTCGCCGTAACAAAGCCAACTTATCACGTAGACTGGGCTTTAAAAATTCAGTACCATCCAACCCAAAATGCTGGCGAAGCTTGTTCACTTCTTGCATCAACACCTTTCGGCTTTGGCTGTAATAATATCCTGCTTGAAAAAGGGGAGTATAATGAAAAATCAATGGTTCACGCCAAACTCCTTCTTTCTGAAATCGGCATTGCCCATCGAACAAATCAAGAGATAGCTGGCTGTTTGCATTGAAGAAGCTATAGTGAATATCCTTATCGGTTCGTTGCGGCTGCAAACCATTCTGAGCCATGGCAATGCCTAGAGCCACTTGTTCGTTCAGGCCACCATCCGCCTTGGGTAGTTTGTACTTTTCAGCCTGATGCATGATGGCTAAAGCTTGCTCCACAATCTTCTTTCCTTCCCCTACAAACCTAAAAACTCCAGCATTGAAAATGGGAATATAGTCGATATGATTGTGAGCCAGCCAGGGTTTCAAGTCGAAGCCAGCATACATTCCTTCTAACACACTTTCTCCTGCAACACAAAAGGGTATGGTATCAAGTCCTAAATTTATTGTATTATGTCTTCGAACCAACAAACAATCACTGTCGAAATAGGTAGTGTCTTCATACGGACTTTGCAAAGCACTGTGCAATTTGCCAATAAATTGGTAAAGTTTGTCGCTGCCAAGTATACTGACTTTGTCAAACCATTTTTCGTAACCCTTTACATGTAATAGTTTGTTCAGCTTTTCATCGGTCACCAAACTGAAAGGGGTTTCATCACCCTTTAGTCTAAATGAAAGTACCAATGTGACGACTTGCTCCAAATATACAGGATTGGTGTATGCGGCAGTGAGATATCCTTTGTTCATTCGGCAAAAAAAAATGGCCGACAAAGATGCCGACCATTGATTAAAAATTCTGAATAGGTTATCAACCTCCTTCTATCACCTTCTGAAGCTCCGACTTCAATTGGTTCAGGTATCTTACACGTGCGATGTTGCCGTTTCGGTTGATAATGAAAAGTTCAGGAAGCTTCTCAACGTTGCCGAAATTTTTTATGAACTTGCGATTAAATGGCATACCAGTAGCCCACATTTGCTCCCAAGTGGCTGGGTTTTCATTCATAAATTTTTGCCATTTCTTCTTGCTATTATCGAACGATAGACTAACCAGCCGCACATGCTGGTTGCGAATCTCCTTATCAAGTTGCTTCAAGACATCGTGCGTACGCACACAGTTGACACACCAAGTAGCCCAAAAATAACAAATCCAGATTTCGTTTTTGGGCTTGTCGTAATTGTCGAGGAAATAGTCAACCTCCATCTCACGCATTGCCGGATTCTCCTGAGGCGGGAGTATAGGCTTGGTAAAGGATAGATTAAGGCAGAGCGGCAAGATAGTGAGTAATGCTAAGGCTTTTGTTCTTTTCATGGCTTTTAGAGAGTGGCTTTTAATTATGCAAAAATGTGACTAACACCTCAATTATGCAAGTTTATTTTGCACATGGATACCATAGGCTACTTATTTTTAACTGCTACTGTTTAGCAATTAATTTGCCTAAGTATGTTTGGATGCTATTTTCGCAGAAATTTTTTAACCAAAAACAAAATGAACATCACAAAAACCTTCATCCTTGCCCTACTTGCAACCACGTTGGTGGTAAGCTGCTCTAAAACAAAAAAACTAACTAAAGGAGTTACCGGGAAATGGAACATTTCATCCTGGAATCTGCAAAAGAAAGTGAACGGCAGTCCAGCTTTAGGTTCTTTTATTGCCCTGAATACTGGCACTATCGAGCTTACCAAAGAAAGAACAGGCTCAGCAACAGTTCCAGTTGGAATGCTTGGAACAACAGTAATCACAAGAAATTTGCAAATTTCGAATTGGTATAACGATGCCAAAAATGTGACCCTATTTTACAACACTGACAAGGATACCAATATTGTATATCATTTTGATGTAAATACTGATATTGAGGACACCCTGCAATGGGAATATTTTGAGAAAAAATATGATCTATTCTCTACCACTAATGATGAGACCAGGTTGAAAATAAAACTTTACCAAGTTAAATAAGGTTTAAGATTGAACACAATAAGCTGGCCTTGTGCCGGCTTATTTTTGTCTATTCACTACACTAGATGCATGGAAAGTGCATCATCAACTAAGTTTATACCAAATGCCCTATCAGCTCACAGTCGAGATGCCGTCCAACAACTTTTGCAATTGGCTTTAACTGGCTTACCAATTCCTCCAGTTGATGGGGATAAAGTGATTGAGGGCCATCACTCAAAGCCACTTCAGGGTTGGGGTGCATTTCTAGGATAAGTCCATCAGCTCCGGCAGCAATGCTAGCAAGTGCAAGTGGAGCTACTCGGTTACGTATTCCTGTTCCATGACTTGGGTCGCTCCACACCGGCAAATGTGATAGTTCCTTAATAATTGGAAAGGCAGCAACATCCAAGGTGTTTCGCACCGAATCGTCGAATGTGCAGATTCCACGTTCACACAGAATAACCTTTTCGTTGCCACCACTTAAAATATATTCAGCTGCCATCAGCCATTCTGGTATTTTGGCGGCCATTCCTCTTTTAAGCAGAATGGGCTTGTCTATTTTACCTAGTTCAGAAAGGAAATAGAAATTGCTCATGTTGCGTGTACCTATCTGAATGATGTCAGCATATTGATATACCTCATCCAATAGGCTTAAGTCCATCACCTCGGTCACTACTCGCAATTTAAATGCATCAGCCGCATTCCGCAAGAGTTTCAATCCTTCAGTTTTTAAGCCCTGAAAAGCATATGGAGAGGTGCGAGGTTTGTAGGCTCCACCACGAATAAATTTGATATTATTCTTGTAAAGACACTCGGCTACTGCAAATATTTGTTCTTCGTCTTCCACAGCACATGGACCTGCTACTATGTTCACTGCATTGCCACCAATCTCCACACCTTGCACCTCAAAAGCTGTTTGCTCTTTCTTCCAACGTTTACTGGCTAGTTTGTATGGTTCATTTATTTCTATCGCCTCCTGCACTCCATCAAGCATTTGCAACTGGCGTATATCAAATCCAGATGGAGCGTTGGGGATTGTGAGTATTTGCTTACCACCAAGGTTACTTCGGTGAAAGCCAAGGCGGTTGCTTTGCAACTTGTCGGCAAGCTGGTCAAACTCGTATGGAGTAATATCTTGGTTTAGTATAATAATCAAGTGTTACTTGCTAAGGGTGTATGTGAGTTTGAATTTGATACCGTCATTTTTGTTGGTGTCAAGAATCAATCGCGATGCGGTCATTGGATTGTCAGTAGGAATAATAACATAAAAACCATAATCCTTGTTCACTCCTCTGAATTGAAACTCATTGAAAAGGTGCTGCATGTGTCGCCCCAAATGAAACGTGTAACCGCCTTTTGCCTTGTCATAATAGCCACCAAGATATCGCCCAAGCGGATTGGAATAGCCGCTATCCTGACCTATTAGTGCATCAGCCCGGTCAAAAAGAAAAGAATTCCTTCCCGAGTCGTTTGCCACAAGTAGTAGTTTGTCTGGGAATTCGAAGCCCTGCGTATTTGTACCTTGTTTTACCTTCAAAAATAGTTCAGCACCTTGAACACCAACCTTACTTGAAGGATTTTGTTGGCTTATTCGCTGCCAGTCTTTGATAGAAATCCAAAGTTTAGTGCCAGCCATGGATTGAACATAACCATCGTCGCTGTTGGTCTTCTTGTTAATGGCTGGTGCCACCTGAAAACCAGTGTGATCATGCTGATACTGACTGATTCGTGCTGTCCCTATTGCATTGTTGGTGCCAATACCGAAGTCGAGGGTAGAAGAGTCATTGTAATAAACTGTAAGGTTACCGTCTTTGTGCGGGAAATAGAAATACACAATACCACCTTTTCCTGTAGCCGACTGCGGCACTATCATCAAACCCTTCAAGAACGATAACCAACTTTCGTTGCTGGCCAAAGCTGTTGTATTGGCCAAAATGCTTTTGCCAAAATTATCATCGAGCTTGATGCGGAGGTGAGGGATGTAGGTATTGGTTTTGCTGCCAAGCTTTAAGCTTATGTTTTGAGTAGGTCTGAAATGTCCAATCCAAGAACCAAGCAATGCTCCTTGCGAAGGTTTGATATTTGAGTAATATGGATCCGTATTTTTAATATCCTGATTGAGTTGATAGACATTCCAGGTCTGAGTACTAGCCGTGTCGCCATAAAAACCATTGGAACCTATATATGGCATGGAAAGTACTATGGAGTCAAATTTGGGAGAAGTTCCCAAAGCTGGATTTGGGTCTTTTAGTAGTGTTTGAAAGATTGCCGAAGAAATTGATTTTCCAAAAATCGGGTCGTTCAATTGACCAATGGCATTCAGCGTCAATGCATCTGTTCGAAGCGAGTCTTCACTAACTGTGTAGGTCTCCAAGTCGAAGGAGTCCGTTTGAAACAGGTTGAACATATCGCCTTGGGGCAATATGTTAAGCCCTACATTACTAGTCTTCTTGCATCCCACCCAAGTGGTGGCAGCAATAATACTCAAAAAAAAAACTTTAGTTGCGTTGCGAAAGTAGTTGCTCATAGAACTGTGAATAGGTGTCGGCCAAATGCTCATCACTGTGACGCATGGAGGGTATAGAAAGGTTACCTACCATTTTTAATACCTCAGGATGAACATCGTCGTGCATTACTACTGCATCTGAATAACTAACAGCACCCTTGTACATGCTCATGCAATTGGCATTCACAAAATTAGTCATGTGCTTGTCTTCAATCTTATTAAGTGAGGCTTTGCGAGCAAAGTCTTTTCCCAAACCTTCCTCAAACTGATTATCGAACATAGAAGATACCACCTTTGCATTTTTGAACACAGGCTCGTCCTTGTAAAAAGTTTTGATGTACATTGGTATCAGACTGGTCATCCAGCCTTGGCAATGGATAATGTCGGGTGCCCAGCCGAGCTTCTTTACGGTTTCCAAAGCTCCTTTGCAAAAGAAAATTACACGCTCGTCATTGTCTGCAAAAAACTCCTCTTTTTCATTTTTGAAAGCCGCTTTACGGTGAAAGAAATCAGCATTGTCCAAGAAATAAACTTGCATTTTTGCTTCTGGAATGGAAGCTACTTTTATGGTAAGAGGATTGTCGTTGTCATCAATCGTAATGTTAATACCTGATAGCCTTACTACTTCGTGAAGTCTGTTCCTTCGCTCGTTGATGAGCCCGAAGCGGGGCATCAGCACTCTGATTTCGTGGTCTTTCTGTTGGATTTTTTCTGGCAAGATTCTGGCTATATCGGCCACGCTGCTTAGTTTAATAAATGGGTTCATTTCTGAACATACATAGAGAACCCTTTTTTTTGTTCCGTACATTTGAAGATTGTTAATGGGACTTGGTGAGTGATAATTGCTGAATCGTATCGCAAAGATACTACGCAAAATACCTTACAAAACAAAACCATTTCTTTACTTTTTCTTATGAAATTGATAATCAACCTTCTTGCCCTTAGCCTTACGTTTTCGCTGGAAAGCAAGGCACAGACAGTTTATGAAGACTTTGAAGACTGGGACACCGTTCCTTACCCGAATCCTAAAGGCTGGTTTAGCAGCAATGCTTATAGTGTGTTTGGAGGTAACCCAATAGGCATAACTCGCTGCGACACTGCCAAAAGCGGAAGCTATGCCCTGCGTATTGAAAGCAAACGAAACAATCTAAGTAGTTCCTATATTCCAGGCTGGGTTTTTAACGGAAATATTGATTCGGCTTTCAAACCCCACTTTGGGCAGCCTTGCAACATAAAGCCCACCAACATGAACTTTTACTTCCAATATTACCCCGTGAACGATGATACTGCTGGTGGTTACGTGCTATTCACCAAATGGAACACTGCCAAGCAGAAGAGGGACACTTTGGGTAGCGGGGGATTTAGTTTGGAGGATTATACACCGGGTTTTTCGTTAGCCTCGGCAGGCATCTATTACCTGCCAGGCAACGAGGTGCCAGATTCAGTTGTTATTGCTTTTGTGTCAGGCATCCACCAAGATTCAGGCTCAGTGCTGATAGTGGACAAGGTGGAGTTCAAAGGCAGCTTGATAGGTGTTCCTGAACTGCTGGCAAGTGAAACACCATTGATTTACCCCAACCCAACACCCGGAAAAGTGTGCATACCTGACAACTACATCGGGGCAACCATAACTGACATAACGGGCAGGCTGATGAGCATGGTGCAAGCAAAAGAATCAGACATTGGAAGCTACCCTGCAGGGGTTTATTTTATTAGAAAAGGCAGCAACCCTCCACAAAAAGTAATCAAGTACTGAAACTAAATCGGGGGCTTGCCCGTTTGATGGCAGCTAACCCAATTACTTTTGCCGCTTCAATATGAAGAATTCAATCTTTGCTTTAATAGCCCTGTTTGCCGTTTGCCACAATACAAATGCCCAGACAGTGGTGGATGAAATAATAGCCGTGGTGGGCGAAAACCCTATCCTACGCTCGGAGATAGAAGTGGAGTACAACCAACTGAAAGACAACCTTGGAAACATCCGCAAAGACAGTGCTTTCTGTATTTTGATCAATAAAAACCTGAACGAAAAACTGATGCTGCACAAGGCCCAGACAGACTCGATAGTGGTGGCTGACGACCGTGTGGAGGCCGAATTGGACAAACGCCTGAAGTTTTACATACAGAAGTTTGGCTCAGAAAAAAGTATGGAGGAATACCTAGGCAAAACAACCCAGCAATTAAAATCAGAGTATCGGGATAAAATAAAAAACCAGCTACGGATACAGGAAGTGCAGCAAACCTTGTTGAAAGATGTAAAAGTGTCGCCCACTGATATACGTGTCTATTTCAGCAAGCTGCCAGTGGATAGCCTACCCTACTACAGTGCAGAGGTAGAACTGGCGGAGATAATCCGAAACCCGAAGGTGACTATTGACGAAAAACAATACGCCTACCAAAAGATAGTAGAGTTGCGTGAGAAGATTGTGGCCGGAAAAGACTTTGCCTTGCTTTCGAGCGTGTATAGTGAAGATCCTGGCTCAGCCAAACGGGGCGGTGAACTTGGCTACTTTGGCCGCAACGAAATGGTGCCGGAATTTGAAGCTGCTGCCTTCCGACTTAGACCCGACACTATCTCAAAAATTATTGAAACAAAATATGGCTACCATATTATGAAACTGATAGACCGCAAAGGCGAACGAATCAATGTGCGGCATATCCTTATCAAGCCCAGTACCGTAGAAGAAGACCTGCAAATACAAAAACATTTTTTAGATAGTATTCGTTCACAAATTTTGCTCGACTCCATCACCTTTGAAGATGCTGCCAAAAGATTCTCAGACAACGAAGATAACAAATCGCAGGGTGGCCACCTCACCGACCAAATGACGGGTTCAGGCCGTATACCTGTGGAGCAGCTGGATAAGGAAACCTATTACATGATAGAAAACATGAAGGCTGGAGAGATAACAGGGGCAAGGCTTTCGACCAACGAACAAGGCGAGAAATCGTATCGCTTGGTGTATGTAAAAAACGCCTACCCGCCCCACCGTGCCAACCTGAGAGACGACTACCTACGCATTCAGCAGGCTGCCACCGAATCCAAAAAGCAAGAAGCTTTAGAAACCTGGAGCAAAACCTATCGCAAATCTTCGTTTGTTCGGCTCAACCCCGAATACCGCAGCTGCGATATGTTACGGGGTTGGGTGCAGTAGAATCTGTGACAAAATTTTGCTATCAAATAAACTTAGTAGGATAGCTCTCAAAGACTAATAGATGCCAATGATACCTGCCTCTGCAGTAACATAGCTTCCGGCAGAATTACTCTTTTGCCTTCCCAGGCTTCTTCCCGCCATTGTTCACGTAGCCTAGCACAATATCGGCAGTTGGCATGGTGAAGGCCGACCACTTTCGCACCACGGTTGATTTATTGAAAAGCAGAAAACCAGGATTGCTTCGCACCATGGTTTTTATCACTGTACCATCGAGCGAATACATGGTGATTCCAAGTTTATATTTTGCTTCCACTGCTTTGGCGGCATTTATATCATTAGTAACCCCAATCTGCATCATGTTTGGATTTTTTGCCCGCAGGCCAGCAGCAAGTTTGCCAATAGCTATCAGTTTGCTTGGACTTTGCTTTCCAAGGTCTTTCATCATATATACCATTTTGAAACCCTCCTGCTCGGTGATTAGATCCGTGAATTCATTGCCTTCCGCATCAAACAAATTGAAATCGTGGATGGGTGGATGCTCACCTTCACGCACCAGTTTGTCTTTTCTGTCCACATATTCCCAATTGCTATCAGGCAGGTGGTTCATGTCGAATTCTTTTGGTTCTCCGCCTGCTTTGTTTTTATAGATAAACATCATAACTACAGAATCAGTAGGAGCTCCGGGTGTTGGTTTCATAAACTCAACAATATCGTTTCCTTCCTTGTAGGGTAGGAAGTCTTTGTAGGGCAAGGTCAAATAGCATATTACTGGAAAGGCTATAGCAACAAAGCCTACTGTGAAACTACCAATAGCCGAAAGGCTGGGATTGAACGCTGGAATAATATATTTTCTTCGTATAAAAATGATGACAATAAGAATAGTTAGCACCACATCTTTCCAGAAGCTTTGGTAGGGTTTCAATTTAATAAAATCGCCAAAACAGCCACAGTCGCTCAGGGCATTGATGTATTCTGGCTTGGCTACTCCTTTGGCATCCACCGCCCCCATCAGGCTGGCCATGCCTTGACTAAAGCCCCAACTTGGATTGGCCTTGGCAAGGTTGGCCAATGCCGTGTATCCCGTCAGGAAATCAAAGAATATAATAAGTATCAACAGACTCCAAGCGTTCAATGCAGCCTTGTAGCCAATGAGTAACCAGAAGCCCATAAACACCTCCAGCACGCAGATAATGATGGACATGCCTACAGTGTAGGGAATGAAAAAGTCCATGTGGAAGATGCCAAAATATTCATCGAGCTTATACGCAAAGCCATACGGGTCGTTGGCCTTGATGAGGCCAGAGAAGATGAACAGTGAGCCAACAAGTATGCGGCTAATGAGAGTAAGGAGTTTCATATTTACAGTTTTTGATTTAGGAGTGCGATTTCAAAAGTCGAGATGTGTTAAACAACAATTAGGCCGAGGATTGAAATCTTTCCTGTTGCAATATTGCAGCAAAAATAACCCCAAGTGAACATCCGCATCGGACACCGCCTACTAAGCCTTGAAACTCCTTTAGTGATGGGCATCCTGAACATTACCCCCGATTCATTTCACGATGGGGGCAAGTTCGATGGCTTGGATGCGGCATTAAAACAAGCTGAAAAAATGCTGTTAGAAGGTGCCACCATTATTGATATTGGTGGGCAAAGCACAAGGCCGGGGGCAGAAATAGTAAGTGAAGACGAAGAGCTGGTAAGGGTGCTTCCAATTATAGAAGGCATCAGAAAATCATTCCCTGAAGCTATACTTTCCATTGATACTTTCAATGCTAATGTAGCCACAAAAGCGGTTGCAGCAGGAGCCAACATCGTAAACGACATTTCAGCTGGTGACGAAGACCCTCAGATGTTTGAGGCAATTTCAAAGCTAAAAGTACCCTACATACTGATCCACAAGCAGGGAACTCCAAAAACCATGCAGCAGAATCCCTGCTATGAAAATGTATTGGTGGAAGTGTTTGATTATTTGACGAGGAAAACAACAGAACTGAGGAGGCTTGGGGTGGCCGACCTCATCATAGACCCCGGCTTTGGTTTCGGAAAAACGGTGGAGCACAATTATACGCTACTTGCTCATCTCAAAGAATTCAAGCTGCTAGACTTTCCAATACTTGTTGGTGTTTCCCGAAAATCAATGATAAACAAAGTGTTGGGTATTTCATCGGAAGATGCACTAAATGGAACTATAATTTTGAACACAATGGCCTTGATGAACGGTGCTTCTATACTTAGGGTTCACGATGTGAAAGAAGCGGTTGAAGCGGTGGCATTATTCAACCGATTGCTGGTAGGTAAAGCTGGCTAATTGCCTAATGCCTACTTGTTATCCCGCCATTCATACACCCATTTGCTCTGAATCATTTCCAAGTGGCCTTCGGTACATTCTTCACGTATTCCTTTGAAGTTGGGCACCTCAAGCACCCACTCTATTAATTCGGTGAAACGGATACGGTATATTTTGCCTTCGTCAAAGTCGGGGCCGAATCGCTCGTACAGTGCCATGGCGATGTCTTCGTGGTCAGGCCAATGGATTGGTAAGGTGAAAGTCATATAGATATATGGGATGGGTTTAATGTGGGAATGTGGCTACCTTTGGGAAAGTGGAAATTTCACACTATCATGTATCCAAATTATCGCACGTGTGTTTCAATGTCCAAGAAACCTGCTTTGGTCTGGCACTAATACCTCTACGTTTCCATTAATGATTTCGCATTGGCAGGCCAAGCGGCTGTTGAGGCGTGGGCTGTCGGCCCGGTCTATGTAGTCTTCTTCGCGGTCGGTCATTTCGGCTATCTTATCCATGCCTGCTGTCACATACACATGGCAGGTGGTGCAGGCACACACGCCACCGCAATTGTGATGTAGTTCTATATCTTGCTCCATGGCCACATCCAGCAGGCTTTCGCCAGCATCAGCTTGAACTATTCGGCTCTCTAGTGCTTGGTTTTCAAATTTAAAAATAACTTGGTACATCTTATCTCTTTAACAAAAATTAACGGAATAGGTTTCCCCGAAAGGGCTGCAAAAGTAGGCGGGATATCCCGTTCTTTGCCCCCAACTATGTCAGATATACACAAACTCATGCCCGATGCTGCCGCTTTGGTAAGGCAGGCGGGGCAATTCATCCTTGGCGAATTGAAAGGCTTTGATGAATCATCCGTAGAAACCAAAAGTGTGAACCAACTGGTAAGCTATGTGGACAAGACTGCCGAAGAAATACTGGTGAAGGGACTTGGCAAGCTCTTGCCCGATGCAGGATTCATCACGGAAGAAGACACCATTGGCCGCGAAACTAAACAATATACTTGGATTATAGACCCGCTTGACGGCACCACCAATTTCATTCATAAAGTACCTGTGTTCAGTGTATCTGTCGGACTCAATAATGGCGACGAAACCGTCGCAGGCTTGGTATTCGATATATGCAATGACGAACTTTTTCATGGTAGCAAAGGGCGGGGTGCATTTCGCAATACAGAGCCCATCACTGTTTCTGTTGTTGATTCACTTGACAAATCCCTTTTGGCTACTGGCTTTCCTTACTACGATTTTGAGCAGATGCAACAATACTTGGACGTACTTCGCAAATTGCTAAAACAAACACATGGCCTTAGAAGGATGGGCTCAGCGGCTATTGATTTGGCCTATACCGCCTGTGGTCGCTTCGATGGCTTCTTCGAATATAGTCTAAACCCTTGGGATGTAGCTGCTGGTGCCTTCTTGGTGAAAGAGTCTGGTGGCTGTGTGGCTGATTTCAAAGGAGGAAAAGATTACCTCTTTGGCAAAACCATCATAGCTGCCAACCCAACTATTATGGAAGAATTTAGTAACGTTATCACTCAAGGTTTTGCAGGTCAAGCACCGAATCAGTGACGATGCTGTCGGGGAAGTTCTTTTGAATTTCTCCTCTACTTATTTCATTTCGATTTTTGTTAGCCCGTTTTGCCTCCTCGGGGGTTAGTGGCTGTGGGCTTAGCAGCAAGGCAAGGCCGCCCAGCACTATGAAAGTGATAAGGATAATAAGAAAAAAACGTGGCTTCATTGTGGGGCAATATTCGGTGTGAATGGTGGAACACAGGCAAAGGCCACAGACTATGGCGAGACGATCGTTCACAGACTATGGACTGTCGACCGTCAACCTTGGTTTGGCAGCCCTCACATCCCTACCACTTACATTTGCCAATACGTATGAAAACCATCACATTGGATTTGACAACACACAAGGCAGCACAGGTGGTGCTTGTCCGTTTTGCTTTTGATAAGGAACTGGGGAATGAGATACGCAAAATACCTAACATGAAATGGAGCAACTCCAAAAAAGCATGGTACTCGCCTTATAGTAAAGAGGTGCTACAGGAAATAAAAACCATTTTTACTCCACTATGCACCATTGATGCCACACCCCTGAAAGAAAAGCTGACAACAGCCCTTGGCCCGAAAACAAGGGAACTGAGCGAGGAAGCCAAACAAGGTATTGAATCATTTGTGCGGTGGATGCAAAGCAAACGCTACAGCCCCAACACCGTAAAAACCTACAGCGAAGCCCTGCATTTGTTCCTAAAATATTTCAATGCAAAGCCCTTGAGCAACATAACCCTCAACGATATTATTGCCTTCAACAATGATTACATTTTGAAAAACAAACTATCGGCATCGTACCAAAACCAAGTGGTAAATGCGGTGAAGTTGTTTTTTGCCAATATGCAAAACACCAAGGTTGATGTAAAATTGATACATAGACCCAAACAATACAATCCCTTGCCCAAAGTGTTGGCCACAGAAGAAGTAGCTTTGATAATAAATGCACTTGACAATGTAAAACACAGGTGCATGTTGGGTCTCATATATTCAGCAGGACTGCGGCGAAGCGAACTGTTGAATTTGAAAATAACCGACATAGACAGCAAAAGAATGCAACTTAGAATATGCAAAGCCAAAGGGGGGAAGGATAGGATAACTCCACTAAGCGAAACAGCACTACAGATGCTTAGGCAATATTACAAAGAACATAAGCCAAAGGATTACCTGTTTGAAGGGCAAGGTGGAGAGCAATACAGTGAGCGAAGTTTGGCACTGGTACTGAAAAAAGCTTGCGAGAAAGCGGGAATTAAAAAGCAGGTGAACCTTCACATGCTTAGGCACAGCTATGCCACTCACCTGCTTGAAGCTGGCACCGACCTTCGGTTCATACAAGAACTGCTGGGGCACAAAAGCAGCAAGACCACAGAGATTTACACCCACGTGAGCCAGAAGTCTCTCGACAAAAAAATAATAGGAAACTAAAATACTAACAAAACTTCCCACTATTTTTGCCTAAGCAAACAAATAGGAGGAAGTTTTGGGATCAAAAACTTCCCCTATAAGTAAGTTATGGGCAAGTTTAAAAAACCAAGACGGTCTGCGAAAGCCAAAGGGCTGACCACCCAATGTGACAGAAAAGAAAAAATAAAAGTGGAGACCAGAACCCACTAAAAAAACGGGGCGTATTCCGAAAAGCCTTATGAGTAGGATTTTTTAAAAAAAACAGAAATGAATAAAAAAATATTTTATTACATCTTAATTGGGCTTGGTGCTCTTGATTTAATTATTTGGGTTTTAAATGGTTTTTCCTTCGGGTGGCTCGAATTGATAGTTGGTGTTAATGGCCTATCTAAATATGGTGCGTGGATAATGATTGCAACCGGAATTTGGTTACTGAAAAAAGAAAAAGCAAAGGAAAAATCTGAAATTGATGCAGTGGCAGATTTAGAAACTGGCGAGGAAATAATATTCAAAAACGCAGGCAATACTACAATTTTAACCCTTACATCATTAAAGATTATCTATCGTGCATTTAATGTCGAGGAAAATACCATTAAGCAAAATGATAATGTAATTGCTGATGAAAAAGCAATTTTTTATTACAACGATATAAATTTTGTATCGGCTGTTAAAGTAAAAGACATAGCCAACACAAAAATTGGTAAACTTTCAGGGTTTGAGTTTGGTATTTCGTTGAAAATGAAAGACGGTAAAATTATTAATTTACCAACTTCAAAGTCCGAATTAATTTGTGCTCATATTGCTAAATACTTAAACAAATAATCATATGAAACAGATAATATTTTTAATATTAATAACAACTCTATTTGGTTGTAAGTCCGATATGGATAAGACTATAAAAGAAGGTCATTTTGACGCCTGTAAAAAACATAATGTTGAAACTCTCGTAAATAGCTTTTTTGCGAATCCTAAATGGGAAAGTTTCGTTTCACCAGACGATGACAAATACCACTTAAATGTAGTAGGTCAAATAACTTATGATAATAAACCAGTCAATGCACTTATTCAATTTGAAATGGACGGAAATGACAGGTGGCAAATCAACTCATTTGAAATAAATGGGGAAGCTCAAAATGATTTAATGGTTGCCGAGCTTATCAATGAAATGTGTTTATCAGCTGGTAATTAGTTTTAACGCACTAGAAATCTATAACCAGCCCATAACAACATATTTGCGGATATGGCGGGTTTAGTGGTAAATGAAACATTTTGCATCAAATAATCATTGGTGGTAAAATGGAATATACTGCTACTAAGTCCGCCACATCGCAAATCTGCAAACCGTTATG
>SHWZ01000030.1 GCA_009693575.1 Flavobacteriaceae bacterium
TGGTGAATTTGGACAGCTACACAGGTGTTTTTTGTCAGAATTATTATATCTACAAATCGGAAAGCGGCCACTACTTGCCTATCATGTGGGATTTGAATATGGCCTTTGGGGGATTCCCGTTTGCAGGAAGTAGCAACAGCAGTATGGCTGCACTCTCGGCAACCCAGATGGAACAAATGCCATTGGGTTTGCATAGTACAGATGTGCATTGGCCGCTTATCAAAGCTATACAGGCCAACCCAACTTGGAAACGCATGTATGCCGCACATATAAAAACCCTGACCACGGAATTTTTCACCAACAATAATTACCAAACTTTGGCCTCCAAATATGCAGCTTTGATTGATGCAGAGGTGAAGGCCGACTCCAATAAATTTTACAGCTACAGCCAGTTTCAGCAGAGCATGACGGCTGGTGTGAATATTGGTACTTATACTGTTCCTGGCATAAGTATATTGATGTCTGCAAGAGATACATTTTTACAGACGACTACTGAATTTACCTCGCAGCAGCCCACCATTGGGGCAGCTTCATTTAGCAAGTCCAATCCAAAACCTAATGAACAATTGACCGTCATTACTTCAGTTAGCAATGCCGTCAGTGGTGTTTATTTCTATTACCGCTTTGCGAAATTTGAACCCTTTGAGCAAGCCCAACTTTTCGACGATGGAAATCATGCCGATGGTGCCGCTGCTGATGGTGTTTATGGTGGCGAAATAACCATGAAAGCATATACTTGTCATTATTATCTGTATGCCGAAAATGGCAATGCGGGGATCTTTTCGCCAAAGCGTGCAGCACACGAATTTTATACTTTTGGTGTTGCTCCAAAAGTTGCGAAGCAAGGAGAAGTAGTGCTGAACGAATTCCTAGCACAAAACCAAAATGATAGCACCACAGCAGCAAGCCAACACGAAGACTGGATAGAATTGGCCAATATCACCTCCAACGATTTATTGTTGGATAGCCTCTACCTGACGGATGATTTTATGGTTCCTGACAAATATATTTTTTCAGCAAATACTGTAATCCACACACATGGCTACCTAATGCTTTGGGCCGATGGAAACACCCAAGCCGGGGCAGAGATTCACTGCGGTTTCAAATTATCGGCAAGTGGCGAACAATTGATGTTGTCTAATGCCTCTGGGCAGGTTTATGACAGCCTTTCTTTTGGCGAACAAAAAGTAGATACATCCCTTGGTCGTTGCTACAAAAATGGCTGGAAATGGGAACAACTTCCTCACCCTACGGCTGGCAAAGAAAACCAATGTTGGCCTTTGTCTGTGGCAACTATTTTACCAGAATATGCTACCATTTTCCCAAACCCTGCGAATGATATTTTGTATATTCACACCTATTCAAATTTGACGCAAAACATCCAAGTTAGAGATGTTACAGGTCGCTTGGTTTTTTCAGAAAAGGGCAGCGGGCAATTGAGTATCTACACTTTCGATTGGGCTATAGGTATCTACTTTTTGCAAGTGGGAAACAGTTACCACAAGTTTGCAGTAGTGCATTAATTATTTTCTCTTTTACAAACTTCAAATGTTGCCTTGTGACTTCAATGAAATAGACACCACTTGTAAGGTATATTCATTTGTTGAATGGTTGATTGCAGGGCGAGGGTAGGCTGGGTTGGGATAGAGCCTCATCCTTTTCTCTTTTACTCCATGCTATCGGTGAGGGATCATGCTGGGTCTTACAAATATATATAGATCACTTACAAGACTCCATTGCCTCTATGTGTAAATGCCAGTGCTGGTAGTGAAAAGGAAGGTATTAGTTTCCTTTCTTTTTGTAAGTCAACACGTGCCGTTCTTTTTTCTCGGGATAAATATCATTAATGGTTATCATCATTCCCGTTTCTTCTACATCTCCGAAGTGCGGGTTGGCAGCAGTGCCAAAGGTTTTCATGGTGCGACTCAGCCCCATATATATGTTCACCAAGGGTGGAATATTTTCACCTAGGTTTCTTACAGTTTGATTCAATATCTTAAATCCATCGGCAAACTCTACATTGATAAACAGTGACTCCATTTGCTCTTTTGGTGTTTCTATTTTTATCGGGTGAAAAGGGTGAAGCAAATTTTCATAGTCGGGGAAGTAATGCTTTAAGAAATATAGAATCAAATCTCTAGCTTCGCGGTTGAAGTGTGTATACATAGTCACTTTGCCGAAGAAATAGTTAATATGCGGATTTTCTACAGTGATTGCTCCAAGCCCATCCCAAATATTATCCAATGCAAACAAGCCCTTGCGTGGGTTTACAGCGGGTTGAAAGGCGGGCTGCACCCAACTGCGGCCAAGCTCAATAGTTTGTGGTAGAAAGTGTCGTATGAATTTATCTGAAAACTCAAAGTAGTGGGCTGTGGAGAGGTGTACCACGTTGTTCACTTTATCAATGGCATTATTGCAGTCAATAAAGCGGTAGCCACCTATCATTTCGTTGTCTTCAGGGCTATATACTATCAGTTGGTCGTAGCAGTGGTCACTTATATCATACGCATCGATGTCGACTGGTTCGCCTGTGCCACCCCCTGCGGCTCTGAAAGTGACTTCTCGAAGGCGACCGATCTCCTGCATCACGTTTGGAGCATTATGGTGATTGCAGATATAAATATCGTTGCCACCCTTGTTGGTATGGCGTATAAAATGTGGCTCCAGTTCGGCCTTCAGCAAGTCACGGTCGATAGGGGCTATGAGGGGCTTAGGTTCGTGCATTGGGCAAAGGTAGGGTAATGGAAATTGGACATCCTGTCGTATGAAATTAACGTTGATTACTCCAAGCCATATTGCTTTATCTTGCGGTAAAGCGTCCGTTCCGATATGCCCAGTTCGCGGGCAGCTTTTCGGCGACGACCACGGAATTTGTCCAACACTTTTTTGATGAGTTCCAGTTCATGCTTTTCGAGCGAAATAGCTTGCTCTTTGGGCTCATCTTTCACCTCCACTGCTTCCTGATGTATAATCATGGACTGTTGTATAGGCTGTGCAAAACTGGACTGTGAAAATGATGCTTGTACAACAGGAAGGTTATTGCCATTGTTAAACATGTTGCCCATTTGCTCGTTGTTCATCATCGGAGGTGCTTCGCCATTTAGCATTCCGTACACTATCTGTTTTAGGTCGGTGATGTCTTTTTTCATTTCAAACAATACTTTATAGAATATATCTCGTTCGCTCATGCCATCGCTATTGTTCATCAAGGCAGGCAAGGTGGGGTATTCTTTGGGCAGGTAGTTAAACAGCCTTTCAGCCGTAATCAGGCGGTCTTCTTCCAGCACACTCAGTTGCTCCACAATGTTCTTCAGTTGGCGAATGTTGCCAGGCCAGCGGTAGCCCAGCAGTATATCGCGGGCAGCATCTTCTAGCTGAATAGGTGGCGTATGGTATAGTTCCCCAAAATCTTGACTGAATTTTCGAAATAATAAGGCAGCATCCAAACCACGATCACGCAAGGATGGTACTTTGATAGGCACCGTACTCATCCGATAATACAAATCTTCGCGAAAGCGGCCTCGGCTCGTTAGTTCCAGAAGCTCTTTGTTGGTGGCGGCGATTATCCGCACATCGGTTTTTTGCACCTTACTTGCTCCTACTTTTATGAACTCACCAGTTTCAAGTACCCGTAATAAGCGACTTTGGGTTGCTAATGGCATTTCGCCTATTTCGTCAAGAAAGATGGTGCCGCCGTTCACCGTTTCAAAGTATCCCTTGCGGTTTTCATGGGCCCCCGTAAACGATCCTTTTTCGTGTCCAAAAAGTTCTGAGTCTATGGTGCCTTCTGGTATTGCTCCGCAGTTCAGAGCTATGAAAGGCCCCAATTTTCGCTTGCTCAGTGCATGGATTATTTTGCTGAAATTCTCTTTGCCTACGCCACTTTCACCATTTATCAGTACACTCATTTCTGTTGGTGCCACTTTTATAGCGGTTTCCAAGGCTAGGTTGAGCATGGGTGAGTTGCCTATTATTTCAAATCTATTTTTTACGTCTTGAATTTTCATTTGGGGATGTGTTTGTCTGCCTTTTTGACACTACGAAGATAAGGTGGGCAAGTTTGGGGTTTGGGGTCTGAAGTTTGGAATTATAATAAAAAATATAGCGGAATATCATTCAGACTACTTTTCTTTGTCGCCTCATTCAAAGATTTGCCCAATGCAAAAGCTGGACGTTTTGGCAGATAATTAATAATTCGAATATTTTGCTCAAGTCACATAGGTCAAGGTTTTATTTTGACGATAAGATTGGCAAAGCATATTTATTTGCAAGGGTTTACTTGCTGCGAAACTGTGAGAGCGGGCAGGTGTTGAGGTTTGTGAAAAGGTAGTTTACTCCTTCACCCACTTCAAGGTTTGTACAATCCCATTAGCCGAAACCTTTACCAGATAAACACCTGAAGGCAGTTGAGCCGAGCCTTGCACTTCGATGCCGGCATTGGCTTGCGATGCAATTGTTTGCAAGGGCAACATCGTTTTCCCCATTAAATCGACTACCGCAACTTCAAGTCGCCCGCTCGAAAGGCCGTGCATCAGCATCAATGTGCCTTTGGATGGGTTTGGGTATATGCTAAAACTATGTTCGGGTGTTTGGTCGATGCCAATGGGGTAGGCCACAAATGCACGGGTGAGGGTATCAAAGCAGTTGCCATTCACCACCACTTTCAGGCTTGGCCAATAAGTGCCAAGGGGATACGTGTGGAATGCAATACGGTTGGTGTCGGTGAATCCATCGCCGAAATTCCAGAGGTAGGATGGGTAGTTGGCTAATTTGGGGTTGAACATGAAATTGTTCGGAGTAGTTTCCGTGAGCCAAAAGGCTGCATCGGCTTTTTCAAAATGCTTGATGACAATATCATCAGAGCCTGTGCAGCCAAGGCTGTCAGTCACCTTTAGCGAAACCTTGGTATCTGCCGTGAGGTTTTGCACCAGAAAATTATCAGCACCTGCTACAGTACTGCCATTCCAAAAGTAATTCACCTTGCCTACCGTACCGTTTATGGTTGGTTTGATGTTGAGGCTTTGGCCGCTGCAAAGCTGTGTATCGCGGCCAAGGTCGGGCTGCAGCAGGATGATGTCAACTGTGTCGTAAATGTCCCAAGTGCATTGCCCCCCGTATTGTCCTTCCAATTTTATGACATGTTGTCCAGGGGTAGTGAAAGTATACTTTAGTTCTTTGGCAACAAACATTTTTGTTGATGGATAATCTATGGTCCATCTATACCAAGCGTCTCCATATTTTGAACATCTAATAAAGTTACCTAACACTGGTTCCATGGTCACTTCCCCACATTTTCCATAGGTGTATTTTCCCCCTCGCAAATCGATTGTTGGCTCCACAATTACTGAAAAGCTTCGTGTACTGGACAAGCTTGTGTCATTATCATCAAAGGCAGTAATAGAAAAAAAGTGTGGGGTGCACGAGGCATCTTTCATAGAAGTCTGCCAGCACAAACTCCACTCCTCGTATTTGCCAACCATTTTTTTGCTAAACACAGCCTTTGCGATTCCATAATTCCACTTTACTCGAACGGTGTCACTTGAGTTTTTGTCAGATACTTTCATATCTGTGAAACACACCTGTTCGCCATTGCAAACCTTTTGGGCGAAAGGTCCTTTCACATCAGGCGGGAAGTTTTGTGCATTAGCTTCGGTCAGAAGGAAAAGCAGGAGAAGGAAGTATTGGTTTTTCATGGCAACAATGTTGGGTGACGTAAAACCAAAGACTAAGATTCGGCGGCAAAGGTTGCCTGAGGCAAAAGCCTATGAAATGGGATTTGTAAGATTCAAACCCAAAACAATAACCTGATAACCTATGGCAGGGCTATTTTTGTACTTACAAACCATTAGTCACCTATGTACAGAAGCTTTTACCTCTCCATCTTTTTCTTATTGGTGTTTGTAGCCGCTACCAAGGCACAGACCTTCGACCTTCAATTGACGGGAGGCACAGTGCAACTGCCTGCTGGAGCAAGGAACTTAGGGGAAAGCAACGGCAAGTTTCATATCTGCTGGCTGCAAGTAAATCATTCCCTTTCGGCTGTTGAGCATATACAACTTCAACGGGCGGGTATCAAACTGCTGGAGTATCTGCCTAGCCATTGCTACCGTGCCGCTATACCTAACCTGAATGCATTAACGGGGCTTTCATTTGTAAGGTCGGTTGATACTATCAGGCATTCGCAGAAGATAGACCCTCGTTTGGTGGGTGAAGAAGTCCCCGAACACATCGTGCAGCCTGGTGGCAAATGGAAAGTGCAAGTGAAGTATGTTATTATTAATGAGAAAGAGAAATTTTGTCTAAAACTTACGGCCAACGGATTTCAGTTTGATAGCACTTGGCAGTACCACAATTTCATTACTGTATGGGTTTCGCCAAATGATTTGAATATACTTGCTCAGATTCCAGAGGTGGCATGGATAGAACCTGTGTTGCCCCAACCTCAGCCTGACAACAGACCAGGCATAACCGACCACCGAACTAATGTTGCTAATAATATCTTTGGCCGCAACCTCCTTGGGCAAGGTGTGATATTCGGGGTGGGCGATGGTGGGTTTGTGACAGCACATAAAGACTTTGAGCAGCGGCTTTTCAACCAGATGCTGACGGTGCTCACTAATTTTGGTAGCCACGGCGACCATGTGTCTGGCACCGTGGGTGGCTCAGGCAAATTGACCAGTAGCAACCAAGGCATGGCTCCTAAAGCTATCATATTCACCAACCAGGCTACCAATATACTGAATGACATTGTGACCCTGCATAGTGAAGTCGGTATGATTGGCACTACCAATAGCTACAGCTTTGGCTGGCCAGGCTGTTTCAGCGGAAAATATACAAGCAACAGCAATGCGATAGATGCACAGTTGTTTTATATGCCTTTTGTTAGTCACCAATTTGCAGCTGGCAATGATGGTACACGAGTTTGCAGTCCGTACCCCAGCGGCTACGGCAATATGCACAGCGATTTTGCGTCAGCCAAAAACACCATCACTATGGGTAACTTAGATGCGACGGATGCAATATCCAGCAGTTCATCTCGTGGCCCTGCTTTCGATGGTAGAATAAAGCCAGACTTCTGCGGAGTTGGCACCTCGGTAATATCAACCTGGCCAACAAATAGCTACTCCACACTGACCGGAACCAGCATGGCTACTCCGGGGGTTTCTGGCAGTATCATTCTGCTTTACCAACGCTACAAACAACTGCATAGCGATAGCCTTCCCCAAGGAGAATATATAAAAACCCTGTTGATGAACAGTAGTGACGACCTAGGTAACAGCGGTCCCGATTTTCAGTTTGGCTACGGACGTATAAACATGCGGCGGGCTTTGTTGGCAATGGAGGCTGGGAATAGCATTAAAAGCAGTGTGAACCATGGGGATAGTGCCACGTTCAATATATCAGTGCCATCGGGTACAAGTATATTGAAAGTGATGTTGGGCTGGCGTGATGCAGAAGGTTCGCCTGCGGCAAGCAAAGCCTTGGTGAACGACTTGGATGTGAAAGTAATTGACCCCAGCAGCAGCAGTTTTCTTCCTTGGAAATTGGATACCGCCAAAGCCAGTGTGGCGAGCACAGCCATCCGTGCCATTGACAGACTGAACAACCACGAACAGGTGACCATCAGCAGCCCATCGGCTGGAACATATACAATCAAAGTGTATGGCTATGATTTGCCGACAGGCTCACAGGATTTTCAGTTGGTATATGAAACCAACCCACAAGAAGTTGTGTTGACTTATCCCATAGGCGGTGAAAAAATTACACCCGGCAGCAGCGAACGTGTGCGATGGGATGCAACGGGTTTCACTTCTGGCACATGGTCTTTGGAATATAGTACAAACGGAGGAAGTTCTTGGACAGGTATCACAACAGGCATCAGCATTGCCACAAGACAATTTAGTTGGACAGTGCCAACAGAAATATCAAACCAGATGCGTGTTAGAATCATGCATAGCAGCAGCGGAGGAGATACATCTGGTAATGTCTTCACATTGTTTAAGTCACCTACTGGCTTAGCTTCAGCGGTATGCGACCGCAGCGTAAAACTAACTTGGGCACAAGTCACGGGAGCAAATTTTTACGAAGTGATAATGATAGACAGCCTTGGCGAATGGGATACAATTGGTAAGACTTCAAATACATTTTTCTGGGTTCCTTTCTTGAAAAACAGTACCCAATACTTTTTTGCGGTACAAAGCGGTAATAACAGCGGTGTGACGAGCGACCACTGTAATGCTATCTCAGCCACACCAACGAGCAGCGGCTGCTCTATTGGCAACGATGCCGGGGTGATAGATATCATTCGCCCGCATTTTGGTCGGAAGAATACCAGCAAGACTTTCACTGGCAGTGACACGGTGGAAGTGACCATCAAAAATTTTGGAAATACCGACATTAGTAACTTCTCTATTAACTACTCAATAAATGGAGGCACAGCAGTGAGCGAAACATTCACTGGTAGTATTTCGGCCAATAACATCGCAAGCTATAAATTTGCCGCCAAGGCCAATCTTGTCAACTCGGGAGTATACAATTTTAAACTATGGACAGGGTTAACTAACGACAGCAATACTAATAACGATAGCCTGATTTTTAGAGTAAAACATTTGGACAATGCAGCTTTGAACCTGCCCTATGACCAAACCTTTACCAATGTTACATTCACCCCATCCCCTCTTTATACTTCCGCCACTAGTGGGCTCGAAGAATGTGGCGAATGGGACTATGGTCAATCGGCTTCTGGAGGCCGTTGCCGTATAAATATGCCGGCTGGTTTTAGTGTGGATGGTAAAGCAGTCACTTTGGACAAAAGTAGCAACGGTGGTGGTACAGTAAAAAACACCTTGACTGCGACGCTCAACCTAAGCAACTATAATAGCAGTCCTCCGCCAATAAAATTGCAATTCGACTATACAAACCATGGCGACGAAAACCATGGAGGCGACAGCTTATGGGTGCGGGGCAGTGATACCAGTCTGTGGATAAAGGTTATGAGCCTTGGCACAGGCTTGCCGCCTATTGGGACTGTTCGACGAGTGCGAAACCTCCGTCTCGATTCTATTCTGGCAGCTAACAACCAGAATTTTTCTTCGTCATTTCAAATGAAATACGGACAGGAGGACGATTCCTCAGCTCGCTACTTCAAGGCTTCCGATGGTTTTACATTCGATAATTTTCTGATAAATGGTGCCGCCAACGATATAGAAATGCTGGGGCTGATTACTCCACTTTCTGGATGCGGAATGAGCAACTCAGAACAAGTGCAAGTGCAAGTGCGAAACAGTACCGCCAATATGATGAGCAGTGTGCTGGTTGCCTATCGCATCAACGGTGGAAGTTGGGTGACTGATCACGTGAATGTGTCGGCCAACACTACGCTTACCCACACCTTTAGCACCAATGCCAACTTGAGCACGTATGGCACTCATACATTCGATGCGTATGCTTACTTGAGTGGCGACCCAAATCAAATCAACGATACGGTAAAAAACTATACAGTGAGAAATACTGAATATGTCTCCACATTTCCGTATTACCAGAACTTTGAAGGCAGCCATGGCAATTGGTATTCAAACGGAACAAACAGCAGCTGGGCTTGGGGTGTTCCAAACAAATCTTATATGGACACAGCTTCCAGTGGTACCGAATGCTGGGCTACAAATTTGGGTGGGTCTTACAACATTTATGAAGCCTCATTTCTCAACTCTCCTTGCTTCGACCTGTCTGGTTTCGGCAGCAATCCCATCCTCAGCTTCAACCTCATGACCGACCTGGAAGAAGACTATGATTTTGCATATGTAGAATATTCAGAAAACGGAACCAACTGGACCAAACTGGGTGTGACAGGGCAAGGCACAGGATGGTACAATTACACTGGCAATCGATGGAACGGAACAGATACTCCTTGGCGTGTGAGCAGCTACATAGTGCCTGTGAATGCAATGACCGTGAAGAACAAAGTACGTTTCAGGTTTGCTTTGAATGCGGACAACTATTTGAACCAAGAAGGCTTGGCCATCGACGATATTCACTTGTTCGGCGGTATCACGACTATTCACCCAGGCAACGTGAACGTTCAGGCTACCTGTAACAACAGCGGCTGGGTCGATTTTGACCATGGCGGCCAACGAATTGCCGCCATCAATGACAATGGTAATAATCTGGGTACAGTCACTGTGAAAACCTTTAAACACACAGGCTCTATCCGCCAATACAATGGCCAAAAATATTTGAACCGCAGTTGGGTAATTACCCCCACCACTCAGCCCGGTTCGGCAGTTTCGGTTCGATTGTTTTTGCTTAAAAGTGAAGTGGATAGCCTGATTACTGCCGACCCTAATTCGTCCAAGTTCCAGCATTTGGGCTTGAGCAAATACAGCGGCAGCAACCAAGACAGCAGTCTAAGTAACGATAACTATACCAGCAATCCTGCCACCTTTATCCAACCATCCTCTATCACCTTCAAGCCTTTCAACAATGGATATATGGCTGAGTTTTTGGTGAGCAGTTTCTCTGAGTTCTTTATGAATTCTGGAGGAAGCAATCACCAAGCTCCTTTGCCCCTGAAACTACTGAAGTTTGATGCCGTGAAAGATGGGCAAAACGTGCTATTAACTTGGCACACAGCCTCTGAAGTTGGGGTAGAAGCCTTTGATGTGGAAAGGCTGGATTTAGTTAATTTCTTGACTGGTTCAAATGCTTGGCAAAATATTGTCAATATGCCTATCGTTAACAATGGCCCACCCTTGCTGAACATATACACCTACAATGATTTGGCTGTTCTTCCTCCTAATGCAAATTGCCTGCTCGAATACCGCCTTAAAATAACCGACATGGATGGCAGCTTTGAATACTCGCCCACACGCACTGTGAGCAGTAGCCAAGAATCCAAGTGTTTCACCATGTCTCTATCTTTGGATAGAAATTCCTTGCTCATCCAGTTTGTGAACTCTTCCGGCACTAACAATGTATCCATGTTCGCTGAAGATGGCCGTGAAGTGATATCGGTAAATGTATCAGCCACCTCTAATACCACCTTGCCCTTGGGCCACCGCTTGGCAGCGGGACTCTATTTCATTCGAGTTTCAAACGAAAGTCATGTGCAAACCGAGAAGATATTGATTTGGTAAGTGTAGACAGATTTATTCGGAAAGTTGATGTCCGTTGCAGGCTGAGTCACGCAGTGATACACTATCCATTTGTCGAAAGATTCATATTATTAATATTCGAAGGCCGCCCAGTTCACCATCTACTTTGCCAGGCCGTGTATCAGGTACCGACCCTGAAGATGGCCTATATGCAGGTAGCACGGGAAGCAATGGTCTACGCACGATTGTGTTCACCGCCCTACCTAACTTTACTAATACAGTATTGGTTTATTTCAATGGCACATCAAACATATTGTTGATACCAAACCCAAGCAACACTGACCCATCATTCACGTATTGGAATGTCACTGCTTCACGCTACGAAATACCTAGCTTTGATGCCAGTGTTTTGAAAGTATTCTTGAAGAACAATGGTAACACCAATTTCCAGTTCGAATATGCCTAGAGGGATGCCGCTAACGTGCTAGGTAGCCAGAACCTCTACTATGTGGCAGCAAGTGGACCTCTGCCTATCAATTTGTTCTCATTCTATGGGAAAGCGTATGCCGGACAAGTATTGGTGGATTGGGTATCGGCACAAGAAGAAGACATGAGTCACTATGTGCTGGAAAAGAATATAGATGGACAATACCAAGAAGTAGCCACCGTGCAAGCGGTGGGTGAAAGCAAGAGCAACTACGATGCTGTTGATACTAATCCATTGCAAGTAAACATATACCGCCTGCGTGTTTTGAGTAATGAAGGAACTGAGCAATTGTATTACACCACAGTGACTAGGCCAATGCCCAAAATCACAGTGGAATTGAAACAAGTGAACGATGCCAACACTATACTCATTGACGGCATGAAGCAGGCTGGAACTATCAAGCTATACGCCATGAATGGCAGCTTGGTATAGTATGCAACCTTGATCTCAACCAACCACCAGCAAGTAAGTATGGATGCACTTGCAGCCGGCATGTATGTAGTTCAGATTATTTCAACAGAAGGTAATGAGCTTGCAACTGCCAAAGTGGTGAAGCAATAATAAATACCTATGACCGTTCGAGACCGGACGCTTTTTCGAGGGCCGTGTATTTGTGAGAGAATCCGAGGCCCCTTTTTTTGCTTTGGTATTTAGCTGTTCGGTGTCTTTCTTATATCGTTGCAAGTCAACAATAACTAGCGTTGGTGTTGCTCCTAAATATAAAAGCTGCCACTATTCAATACTAAATTTATCCTTTGCGACCTTGATTACTCAAATGCCTCAATTGAAAGAGTCTATCATTCCCAAATCCTATCGTTCAGCAGGGTATATTTATTCACTTGGTCAGCCGCTTTAGCAAGCCTAGTAAGTTTTATGGCCATTGCCTTATTGTTCATTTGCTTCTCCATAAAGGTAGAGTCCACTTTGAACACGACTCCATTTTGAATATAATAATCGTGGTAGAGGTATTGAGGATATACTTCATCGTACATGGCTAACTGTTCCGACTTTAGGCAGCGGTATGCCTTTGCAGTATCAAGGCCAGAGCCTATCCAATGGGAACGAGTAGGAACTTCTACTCCAAAATTATTTTTGAGAAGGGCAAGTAAACTCGGTAATATATCTCTGTGGGTGCTTAGAGCTCCAAATCGTGCCGGCTGTTTTAGCATAGGCGAGTAGATAATGAGCGGCACGTTAAAACGTTCGTAAAGTGAGTGCTGCATGGCCATGCCGTGGTCGCCAGTTATGATGAAAATTGTATTGTTGAAATCAGGACGTTTTCGGTATTCCTCAAAAAAATGTTTGATGGCATCATCAGTATAAAACAACGAGCCCAAGAGTTGGTCACCTTCACGGTTCAAATGTTCGTTTCTTTCTATTCGGGCAGCTTTTAATCGACTGTCCACAAATGTTTTGCTCACATACTTTTCGGGAGCCATATTGAAGGGGCTGTGAAAAGTCAGGGTTAAGTAGATATTAAAATAAGGCTGTTTTGCCTCCTTGTTAAGGTATTGAAATGACTTATCGAATGTTTCCATATCAGGTTGCCCCCAGCGGCGGTTCGCATCCCCTTCGTTCTTTCGATGGTCAAATGATTCTTCCGCCTGAAAGTGTCCAACTTGATTATGTTTCATAAAATTGTCCATGTGGTCGAAATGGCCCCATCCACCGTGAAAAAAATTCGTTGTGTATCCCTTCTGGTTCAATACCGAAACTGCTGTTTGATGGTTCGGATATTGACCATGTTCTAGATTAATGAACCCGCGTTGGTCAACCCCCAGCGGCAATGACCCAAGCACATTGGGCAATACTCCATAGGTTTGCGGAGCTGAGCATATAAAGTGAGGCCAATAAAGACTTTGGCCAATAAGGGTATCGAAGTAGGGCATCATATGACGATAGGCAGCACGTTCGCCACAGATGGGACCAGACAAACTTTCACAAAGTAAAAATACTACGTTGGGTTTTTGGTTTGAATTCGGAAAATAAGGGCCAAGCACGTTGGAGAAATCGGTTTCGTGAATCAGTGGAAATTGTTCTCCAATATACTTTTTGCCTACCCCCTCTGCTTGAAATAGTCGGATGGATTCGCTGAGTTCTAATGGGTTAAATTCTTCAACCTTCTGCTCCAGTGATTTGTCTCTGAATGATTGGCAAATGTATAAGAATTTGTTGTTGCAAACCATGAATCGGTTCACCGAACCAAAGTATTCAAGTGGCTTTACCATGAAATGCCCAAATAGTAGTAGGCAGAGCCCAAGTCCGAAATGTGCAGAGATGAAAATCCAATGAAATTTTTTCGAGGGGGCAATTTTTTTGTAGAAAAAGAAAAGAAAGCTAATCGTTGCTCCCATCAACAATATGTCCATCAGCCAAAGGTTGAAACGTCCCCAAGTTAGTTCTCTACCAGTGATAAAGAAAATTTCATTCAGGCTAAATTCAAACAAGTTACTCCCCAGCAATATTTGTGTGGTGAGGAAGTAATGGGTTAGGCCCATAGTTACAAAGAAGTACAAGAGAAAAAACACCTTGGTGAGTACTTTTAGCCAGTTCCAGTTTTTGGCCTTCGCCAGTAAAAAGGGAAGTAGCATACCTAATCCGAAGATGAAGGTAGCCTGAAAATCAAATCTAAGAATATTATAGACATTTGAAATAGAAATGGGGTATACGTTTAGGGTATTTCTAAGCATTACCCATTCGCAGGCACGCAAGCCTAGCAGCATCAGAAATACAAGGCTAGACAATACAGTAAATTCCCAGAGCCAAGGGCGAATTTTGGTTAGCATATCAGTATGGACTTAGTGTTTCGGCAATATTAAGGCAATGATTGATAATGCTCGCTTAATGATTTTGTCACTGGTTGTTGTCCCGCCAATCAGAAATAGTCATCCTATCTTAATATTGCACAGTTAACTAATGAAATTATAGGATTAGGTATTTACCCCGCATAGTATTGCTATTTCAGGATAAGTTAGTGGTGTGGCTTTGATAATTCTATTGAGAAGGTTGTTGAATATACCGTTTCTACTTTTCTCGAATCGTCTGTTGAATCTATAATGAAACTCGTTCAGATAACCTGCATAATGCTGTGTTGAACATTGGCTATGTGTGCCTCTTATCCACCCCTTCAGGTTCATTATCTGAACATGTAATAGTTGAAAATTCAGGCCGTGTAGTGATTTCTCCTGCCTGAGAAACTTGTATGTTTTTTCCACGACACTGTAGCTTGTATATCCATCTGCAACTACCCTTGCCGTAGTAGCAACATGCTTCTACATTGCCTCTGTAATAGTGACACCTTTGAAGTTTGCAATAGGCTCTGCATATGCACGACCCATTACTCTGTTGCCCTTCTTGTCTACACACACCTCAACCATCATCAAGGTCTGCTTTTTGCCATCAAGGCTGCGTCCTGGCTTGCCTTTTTGGGGCCCGCCGACACCAAATTCCTACCTCCACCTTTGCCAGTTAGCGGATGGTTACCACTGCTTTTCATTGCATGCTGAGCCTTGCACCTTAGCAGCCATGCCTATTTTTGGTTGATGCCCAACTGCTCCGAGAGTGCCACACTGGATATACCCTTCTTTTCAACCGCTATCTGGTAAAGCCCGTGAAAAGCTTTTAGCAGCCCGGTCTTACACTTTTCCAGCATTGTTCCCGCCGTCACACTTTCGTCGTACCTGCAATGGCTGCACCTGCGGGCAAAAGGCGTATAGCCCTTGCCGTGACTTGTGTGTCCACACTTTCGGCAAACAAAACCTTTTGCCCATTTGAGCTTGGCAATGTATTGAAGACAGTCGTCTTCACACCTAAATTTGCCGCTGAACTCAACTATGCTCAGCCCATTAAACATTTCTTCTTTCATGATGCAAATCAAATCCATAGTTTTCTCAGTTTGTGACAATAAGTACCGTTGCGGGCTAAATGGTTAATCCTATGAAATTATTATACATTACTGCCACGTCTCTGTTGCTACAATTGGGTTTTAATTTTATAGAAACAGAAAACAAAGAACACGAAAATCGAGGAGAACCCGCATGGCAATTCATGCTGAGAAGGCTTGGGGCAGATGGCAATTTCGACCAAACAAGTTTTCGCAGGGCAATGGAGCAGGCTGCTTCCATGGCTGCATTGCGAGGCGGGCCAAAAGGCTTTGATGCTGCTTGGGAAAGCGAAGGGCCTACCAACGTGGGAGGCAGAATTACTTGCTTGGTAGCCGACCCCACCAATAAAAAAATCATGTATGCAGGGACTCCTAATGGTGGCATTTTCAAGACTTCTGATTTTGGCACAAACTGGACTCCCATTTTCGATGGACAGTCTTCCTTGGCCATTGGCAGCATAGCTATTGACCCCAGCAACCACAATACGATATGGGTAGGCACAGGCGACCCCGATCTGTCTTATGCCTACATGGGCAATGGTATTTATAAAAGCACCGATGCCGGGCAAACGTGGAAAAATATGGGGTTGTCTGGCAGTGGCATCATTTCAAAAATATATGTACAGCCTAGCAATAGCCAAGTGGTGTATGCAGCCGTGCAAGGGAACATTCTTGTACGAGACAATACACGCGGGATGTACAAAAGCACCGATGGAGGACAAACTTGGACCCAGAAACTTTTTGTGAACGACGAAACAGGAATTTGTGATATGCTGTTGGACAAAACAGACTCTATGCATATAGTAGCAGCTAGCTGGCAAAGCATACGCAAGATGGATGAAGTGGTGAGGGGGGGCAGTGAATCGGGGCTTTGGCAAAGCTTTGATGGAGGCGATAGCTGGCAGAGAATGGGGAGTAATGAAGGAGTCCCAACAGGTTCATTTGCACGGATTGGTCTGGTGCAACATAGTATGTACCCAAAGGTGGTGTATGTGGTAATGTCTGATGCGAATGGCTCCAACTACAATAGGCTTCTTCGTTCTTCCGATGCAGGCAAAAATTTTATAGTAAAAAGCAGCAGCCCTCCAGCAGGAATAGCCAATGGATATGCTTGGTATTTTAGTCGTATTGGCTGCGATTTCAAAGACACGAGCACAGTGTATCTGTGTGGCATTGAAGAATTCAGGAGTGTCGATGCTGGAGCAAGTTGGACTAGGTTCACCCCCAAATGGGATTTGAACATCGTACATGCTGACGGACACGCCATATTAAGTGTCGGCAAAGATTCCATCCTGTTCGGCACTGATGCAGGAATATACCAAACCTTCAACAATGGCAACACATGGAAGAAGATGGACAACATGCCCATCACTGAATTTTATCGGATTGCAGTTAGTCCATATAAAGCTCGCACCTATATGGGCGGAGCACAAGACAACGGAACAACCGAAGGCGGCGGCGGGAATGTAGATTCATGGGCTAAAGTGCATGGTGGCGATGGTTTTCAACCAATTTACCACCCCGAAAATGAAGGTGAAGGTTTTGTGATGACGCAGAATGGACGGGTATATTCAATCGGAAGTACTTCCCCAATCACCAACTGGGGGTCGCAGCGGGTAAACTGGGACATGCCGCTCATAATGAGCCGTGCCAACCCCGAGGTGCTGTATGCTGGTACGTACAATGTGTATCGCAATACCAATGGTCAATCAGGACCATTCAGCAAGGTGAGCTCTGACCTAACTGGTGGCAGCGACTACTGGCGGAATATATCTGCAATCTGTGAAGGCAATCCAACTACCTACATTTATGCAGGCACTACCGATGGAAGGCTTTGGAGAAGTTCAGACAATACCAAGACTTGGAAACGGTTGGACAGCTCTCTTCCCAAAAGACAAATTACAAGTATCAAAGCCGCACCCGATTTCCCAGGAAACAACAGAGCCATTGTGTATATGGCCGAGAACGGCTACCGCATGAATGATACACAGCCATACCTCTACCGCAGCTTAGATACAGGCAATACTTGGATGGGCATTGGAACAGGACTTCCACATATTGGCATCAATGATATTTGTGCCTTCCCTGGCAACGATAGTATACTCTTTGTGGCAACAGATGCCGGGGTGTATGCCACTATGGATGCAGCCCAAAGTTGGTACCGACTTGGGAAGGGTATGCCCATGTGCCCAGTATTTGATTTGGAGTTGGACACCAATCGGTTCACACTCATGGCATGCACCTATGCCCGCAGTATGATGTCCTTCCCACTTGATTCAATTATGGATCGTCCACACCAATTTTGGCAAGTAAGAATTTCAAATTCCAACACCAATCCAAAGGTTCACGTTTATCCAAACCCCGCCACTGATTTCCTGATGATTGATGCACCAATGGGCAGCAGCATTGAACTCATTTCATTGGATGGGAAACGGCTTCAAACCTTAGTAAATAAGCAACCAAATTCCAAGCTTTCACTCCAGGGCCTTCCTGCCGGAATTTATTTGGTGCGGGTGAGTGGCAAAGGCTGGGAGCGAGTGGAAAAGGTGGTGCTGTAGTACTTCCTAAAAATTGGAACAGGGCATCAGTTTCGTGTTACCCCTCATATTTTTATGCTCCCTGACCTGGACTCGAACCATCCCGATAGCTATCGGGATAGTGATTAACAGTCACACGCAGGGTATTTGGCCGAACCTAAAAAAAAACAAGCCTCCACTTGCGTAAAGGCTTAGTTTCCTTTTTTGCTCCCTGACCTGGACTCGAACCAGGGACCTAGTGATTAACAGTCACTCGCTCTAACCAACTGAGCTATCAAGGAGTGTTTGAAAAAAGGACTGCAATATTAGGGGATTTGCCCTAAACTGACCAATATTTGCGGCAAAATATTTTACCTAATTAACATTAAATTATTATGAGTCTTTTAGTTGTAGGCAGTGTTGCCTTCGATGCCATCGAAACACCCTTTGGCAAAACCGATAAAATCGTGGGCGGAGCGGCTACCTACATCAGCCTTTGTGCTTCTTATTTCACCAAAGATGTACAATTGGTGGGCGTGGTTGGCGACGACTTCCCGGCAGAAACTATTGAATCTTTCAAGCAGCATGGCATTGATACCGAAGGGCTGCAAATAAAGCAGGGTGAAAAAAGCTTCTTTTGGAGTGGCCGTTATCACAACGACATGAACAGCCGCGACACTTTAGTGACCGAACTGAACGTGCTGGCCGACTTCGACCCCATTCTTCCTGAAAGCTACCGCTACCCTGAGTTTGTGATGTTGGGCAACTTGGCTCCGAAGGTGCAGCAAACTGTGCTTGAACGCCTTGGCCACCGCCCACGCTTGGTGGTGATGGACACAATGAATTTCTGGATGGAGATAGCCCTTGACGACTTGAAACAAACCCTCATGATGGTGGATGTACTCACCATCAACGACGAGGAAGCACGCCTGCTGAGCGGCGAATACAGCCTAGTGAAAGCAGCCCGCAAGGTGCTGACGATGGGGCCCAAGTTTTTGATAATAAAAAAAGGGGAACACGGAGCTTTGCTCTTTCACGAAAATGAAGTTTTCTTCGCACCCGCCCTGCCATTGGAAGATGTATTTGACCCAACTGGGGCAGGCGACACTTTTGCCGGAGGCTTCATTGGCTACTTGGCCAAAACCAAAGACATTTCGTTTGAAAACATGAAACGTGCCATCATCCATGGCTCTGCCATGGCTTCATTCTGTGTAGAGAAATTTGGAACTGAGCGACTGATTGGCCTCACCCAAGGCGACATTCACGACCGTGTGGAGCAGTTCAGGAAGTTGAGCCAGTTCGATTTTCAGTTGGCTTGATGCTGATTGGCGGCCATAGTTGAAACGGCCTCCCTCAACTTATCCATATTCGTTTTCTCCGCCGCTGACACAAACACTGCCGGGCTGTTGTGCTTGGCCATCCATGAGTCTTGAATGTTTTGCAGCATTTCGTCGTAGGTCTTGCCACCTTCCAGCCATATTCTGTCCGTTTTATTGAATACCATTAGTACTGGTTTTGTGCCTGCACCAAGCTCGGCAAGGGTAGTCTCCACCACTTTTATCTGTTGCTCAAAGGAGGGATGCGAAACATCCACTACATGGATAAGGAAGTCAGCTTCCCGCACTTCATCTAATGTTGATTTGAAACACTCCACCAACTGATGTGGCAACTTGCGGATAAATCCAACAGTGTCGCTCATCAAAATGGGTATATTATTCAGCACTACTTTTCGCACGGTAGTATCCAGAGTGGCAAACAGTTTGTTTTCCGCAAGCACATCACTTTTGCTAAGAAGGTTCATCAATGTGCTTTTGCCCACATTGGTATATCCTACAATGGCTGCCCGTACTTGTCCCTGACGGCTTTTGCGTTGGGTGTTACTCATGCGGTCTATGTCTTCCAGCTTGTCTTTCAGTAGGGCTATGCGGTCGCGGATAACACGACGGTCGGTTTCTATTTCGCGTTCACCAGGGCCCCGCATACCTATTCCACCTTTTTGCTTTTGTAAGTGCGTCCACATGCGGGTGAGGCGGGGCAGCATGTATTGGTTCTGAGCCAGCTCCACCTGTATTTTGGCTTGTGCGGTTCGGGCATGTTGGGCAAATATGTCCATGATGACACCGTTGCGGTCCATTATTTTGCACTTGATATGTCCTTCCAAATTTCGCAACTGCGAAGGACTGAGCGAGTCGTCGAACACAGCTAAGTCAATATCGTTTTCCTCGATATACTGACCGATTTGAGCGAGCTTGCCCTCACCTACATAAGTGCCACTGTTGGGCTTTTGTAGTTTTTGGGTAAAGGTGGAAACAGTTTTTGCCCCAGCGGTCTCCACCAAAAAGGCTAGTTCTTCCAAGTATTCTTTGGCATGTTCGTCTCGAGTACCGGAAATTTGGGCTGACACCAGCACAGCAGTTTCTTGCTTCGCGGCAGTTGAATATATTTTTTCTTTTGGCATAGTTAATAATACAGCCATTGCTGTGTAAGGCTGAATAAGTCCGTTGGTCTGTGAATGTGGCAAAGGTAATTGAGCATTCGATAAGGCTATGAGCGATTCGACTGTTTGAGATGAGGCAGCATAGATGTTCATTCAAATTCTTTCATTGTGGGCAAAAATCCGGTATCTATAAAACCGCTGCACCCGATTTTTGCAGCAATGCCAACAACCGTAGAAACCGCCCAAGAATTGGGTCTCCGCCCTGAAGAATTTGAAAAAATAAAAGAGATACTTGGTCGTGTGCCAAACTTCTGTGAACTCAGCGTCTATTCAGTGATGTGGAGCGAACACTGCTCCTACAAAAATAGCATCATCTGGCTCAAAACCTTGCCCCGTGAAAGCGATAAAATGCTTGCTAAGGCCGGTGAAGAAAATGCTGGACTTATTGACATTGGCGACGGACTAGCATGCTGTTTCAAGATAGAAAGTCATAACCATCCATCCGCTTTGGAACCATATCAGGGAGCCGCAACAGGTGTCGGTGGCATCAACCGCGATATTTTCAGCATGGGTGCAAGACCCATAGCACAACTTAATAGCCTTCGATTTGGCAACCTGAAAAACGACCGTACCAAATGGTTGGTGAAAGGTGTGGTGAAAGGCATTGGCGACTACGGTAACGCATTCGGAATCCCTACAGTAGGTGGCGAAGTATATTTTGACGACTGCTACGAAATAAATCCCTTGGTGAATGCCATGAGTGTTGGTATTGTAGAGGTTGGCAAGACCTTGAGTGCTACTTCCACAGGTGTTGGCAACCCGGTGTACATATTTGGCAGCAGCACTGGAAAAGACGGAATTCACGGGGCTGCATTTGCAAGTAAAGACATCACCGAAGACAGTGCCAAAGACCTGCCCAGTGTGCAAGTGGGCGACCCATTTTGGGAGAAACTAATCATGGAAGCTACTCTTGAATTGATACCTACAGGTGGCGTTATTGGTTTGCAGGATATGGGTGCGGCGGGCATCACATGCAGCACCAGCGAGATGAGTGCAAAGGATGGTTTCGGGATGGATGTGTGGTTGGACAAAGTGCCTATGCGTCAGCCTGGGATGAAGGACTGGGAAATACTGTTGAGTGAAAGTCAGGAGCGGATGCTAGTGGTAATGGAAAAAGGGTTTGAGAAAAAATTCGAACAAATTTTTGAAAAATGGGATTTGACCTATGCCCAAATAGGTGAGGTAACTGAAGGCGGGAATGTCCGCTACTTTATGAATGGGGAACTAGTGGGAGATATACCAGCGGAAAGCCTTGCTCTTGGTGGCGGAGCACCGGTATATAAGCGTGAATATGCAGAGCCTGCGTATGTGAAAGAGATAGCGATGTTTGATATGGCGGCAATAGCTGATTCTGGGTGGGGAGAGGGGAGAGGGAAGCTGGAAGTAGGAAGTGTTGCCAGGCAATTGGCCGCTCACCCAAACATTGCCTCCAAGCGTTGGGTATATAGGCAATATGATAGTATGGTGGGAACTTTAAACCAAAGCACCAACAAGCCCAGCGATGCTGCGGTGGTGAAGCTGCGTGGCACTGACAAAAGCCTGCTGATGACAGTAGACTGCAACAGCCGTTATGTATATGCAAACCCTGAGCAAGGAGCTGCCATCGCAGTAAGCGAAGCTGCTCGCAACATCGTATGCAGCGGAGGTGAACCCTTGGGCGTTACCAATTGCCTCAACTTTGGCAACCCTTATAATCCGGGAGTGTATTGGCAGTTTGTTGGAGCTATTAATGGCATGGGAAAAGCCTGCAAAAAATTTGGCACTCCTGTGACTGGCGGCAACGTGAGTTTCTATAATCAGAGCAGCGACAACGATGCCGTGTTCCCTACTCCAACCATCGGCATGGTGGGCATCATGGAATCAGATAACTGCATGACCTTGGACTTCAAAAACGAGGGAGACTTGATATACTTACTTGGCCACCAAAAAAACGATATCGCCAGCAGCCAATATTTGGTGTCAGTGCACGGAGTGCAGCAGAGTCCCTGTCCTTATTTTGATTTGGAAGAAGAATACAGCTTACAGCAAGCTGTGAAATCACTCATCCAAAACAAACAGATCCTCTCTGCCCACGATTGCAGTGAGGGAGGTTTGTTTATCGCCTTGTTGGAAAGTGCCATGGCGGGGGGAAAGGGGTTTGATGCTTCGACAAAGCTCCGCATGACAGAGGATGGAATATGGAATATGGAAAATGGGATTCAAATGAGGAAAGATTCGTTCCTATTCGGTGAAGCCCAAAGCAGGGTGGTAGTGAGTATATCTCCAAATCAGAAAGAAGCCTTTGAAGCTGAGATGAGAGAACATGATGTGCCATGTGTGTCGCTTGGTTCTGTTACAACAGGGAATATCAGTATTGACGGAAATGAGATGGGGGAGGTTGAAGAATATTCTAATAGCTACGAAACGGCACTTGAAACAGCACTCGCATGAAAAAAATAATCACCACAGCCGTCTTGGTTTTCTTTTTTCAAAGTGGAAAAGCAGACACCATCACCAATTGGCAACTGACTTTGGATTCCATGCTGATGTATGCCGGAAATGAAGTTGCCACACCTGGTACATTTACTGTTGACACCCGCTACAATCACGACTCGGTTTCGTTGCATATATTTTATCGAACTTGTGCTGTTTTTGCTCGCCGACGCAAAATTGATTTGGTGGACAATACTGGCACCATTGTATTGTCGGCTGTGGATGGACTCAAAGAATCAGAAGTAATCTCCATCAAAATAAAATCACTAAAACGATTAGCTGGCAAGGGACAGCTAAAGGTGTTGTACGATGAAACAGGAACAGGCTCTACCATTTTTTATGGGTATCCAAAGCTGCTTTGTTATATCAAAATTGAGTAGTTTTACTACTGCACCTGCTGCTTTTCTACTCAAATATATTCATTTGCAGTCCCGACCTCCAAGGCAGGTGGTTTGACCTTGGTAACTTCAAGTAGGCAATGGGCAACCCAATCCAACTTTCTATTTGCCGCAAGAAACAACCAATGCAAAAGACTTTGGGTTAAGGTAAAAAGCCTTAATTTTGCTTGTTGATTGTGAAAACAAAACCCAACTTATTTCGTAGTTAATACATGCATCAACCCGTAGACATAGAACCAGGAAAGCACCTGGCCAAGATTCATTACCCAGCTGACCTGCGGCAGTTTAAGGCCAACGAATTGGTGAATGTGGCCAAAGACCTGCGGCAATTTATCATCGACAATGTTTCTGTTTATGGTGGCCACTTTGGGGCAAGCTTGGGTGTGGTTGAACTGACGGTTGCTTTGCATTATGCGTTCAATACCCCCTACGACCAACTGGTGTGGGATGTTGGCCACCAAGCCTACGGCCACAAGATACTCACAGGTCGCAGGGATATATTCCATACCAACAGGCAGTACAAAGGCATGTCGGGTTTTCCGAAACGCAGCGAAAGCGAATACGATACTTTTGGTGTGGGGCATAGTTCAACCAGCATATCGGCTGCATTGGGCATGGCTGTGGCCAGCAAACTCAAAGGCGAAAACGACCGCCAGCATATAGCCGTGATAGGCGATGGAGCCATGACCGCGGGGATGGCCTTTGAAGCCTTGAACCATGCAGGCACTGAGAACGCAAACCTGCTTGTGGTGTTGAATGACAACTGCATGAGCATTGACCCAAACGTGGGTGCATTGAAAGAATACCTGACTGATATTACTACCAGTGGCACGTATAATAAATTCCGTGACGAGATATGGAAAGTGTTGGGCAAACTGAACAAGATAAACCCCAAGACTCAGCACTACGCCAGCAAGTTGGAAAGCAGCCTGAAGAACCTGCTGCTCCGCCACAGCAACTTGTTTGAGAGCCTCAAGTTCCGCTACTTTGGCCCGGTGGATGGCCATGATGTGCACCACTTGGTGGAGGTGATGAAAGACCTGAAAAAGATACCGGGGCCCAAGCTGCTGCATGTGCTTACCAAAAAAGGCAAAGGCTTTGACCTCGCCGAAAAAGACCAAACCAAGTGGCATGCACCCGGCCTGTTTGACAAGGTAACTGGAGAGATTTTCAAGAAAACGTATGACGCTCCACAACCACCCAAATACCAAGACGTATTTGGCCACACCATGGTGGAGCTTGCTGAAATGAATGACAAAATAGTTGGCATTACGCCTGCCATGCCCAGTGGTTGCTCCTTGAACATCATGATGAAAGCCATGCCTACACGGGCGTTTGATGTGGGCATAGCCGAGCAACATGCAGTCACCTTCAGTGCGGGGCTTGCTACCCAAGGCATGATGCCGTTTTGCAACATATATAGTTCATTCATGCAAAGGGCGTATGACCAAGTGGTGCATGATGTAGCCATTCAGAAACTGAAAGTGGTCTTTTGCCTTGACCGTGCTGGCCTTGCGGGTGCTGACGGTCCCACCCACCACGGTGCATTGGATATACCCTACATGCGTTGTGTGCAAAATATGGTGGTGAGTGCCCCCATGAACGAAGAAGAACTCCGTAACCTGATGTATACCGCCCAACTGGGCAA
>SHWZ01000031.1 GCA_009693575.1 Flavobacteriaceae bacterium
CAATGGGATGACGTGGCCCCAATACTCCGCGAGTATATCAAAGCATGGCTTGAAGAGGGTCGTCCGGTGGTGATTCAGGAAAAGGCAAGTGTGTATGACGAGAACGACCCTGAGCCTGTGAAACGCATAAAAGAGCTGCTTGAAAACCATGTAAAACCTGCCGTTGAAATGGATGGAGGTGCAATACATTTCAAGAGCTTTGAAAATGGGATAGTTACTGTGACCATGAAAGGTTCTTGCAGTGGCTGTCCATCCTCAACCCTTACGCTGAAAGCCGGAATAGAAAACCTGCTAAAACGGATGGTGCCCGAGGTGGAGGAAGTAATAGCCGAAGCAGCTTGATTTAGCTAAATTTCTGGGTTTGTAGCCAAATTGAAGTAGGAATACTCCCGATTATTGCCCCACTAAATTTTTTTCTTCAGATGAAATATTTGATAGTTGGCTTAGGCAACATAGGTGGTGAATACGATTTTACCCGTCACAATATTGGTTTTTCGGTGGTGGAGTATCTTGCCATTAAACATGGGGGCAGTTTCAGTATAGGCCGCCATGCTCATATATGCGAATTGAAAATGCGAGGGAGGCAAGTAACCCTGATTAAACCTACCACATACATGAACCTCAGCGGTAAGGCAGTGCAATATTGGTTGCAAGCAGAAAAAATTGACCGCAAAAATCTGTTGGTAGTTACGGATGATTTAAGCCTTCCACTCGGCAAACTGAGGCTGCGTGGTAGTGGAAGTCCCGGCGGACACAATGGTTTGGGAAGCATCAGTGATACATTCCAAAGTGATGACTATTCAAGGCTGCGTTTCGGAATAGGCAACGATTATCCAAAGGGCATGCAGGTGGACTTTGTATTATCACGTTGGCTGAAAGAAGAAGAACCTCTATTAGCAGAACAAATTGAAAAAGCAGCAGAGGCTGTGCAGACTTTTATGTTTGAGGGCTTGGCCAATGCCATGAATAAGTTTAACAACAAGTAGGGTTTTGATTCATCTTTGCCAAGATGTTTAGGCAGAATAACACCCTCATACGTTTTGGATTCTTTGCTTTTTTCGGGCTGATATATCTCCTGCTGCCAACCCAAAACAGCAGCTTGGATGGATATGCATACGCCCACATGATTCGATCCGGTGATATGTTCATGCACCATCATTTGCTTTACAATGCACTTGGTTTTAGCGTAGTCAAAAGTTTGAACTTTATTGGCTTCCATCCTGACGTTCTTGCCTTGATGAAAGTGGTGAATGCTTTGTTTGCTGTTGGGTGTTTGTGGGTTTTATTCCAAATCCTAGTTTATTTAAAAAAGATGGATAAGGAAGCCCTAGCCCTCACGGCCCTTGCTGGTTCCTGCTTTGGACTGATGCGGTTTGCCACAGAAAACGAAAACTATATTATTCCTATATTCTTTTCGCTGCTAGGCAGTTTGTATTTGCTTTACTATCTTGAAAATAATCACAAGAAAAATATAATCTTGGCAAGTTTGATTCTATCAGTGGCCTGCCTGTTTCACCAAGTGCATGTGTGGTGGTGGCTTGCAGGTTTGTTAGTTTTTATCCGGAAAAGGAATGTAATTTATTACCTACTTCCAGCCATGATTGTGCCTATCGTTTATGCCGTGGTTGTGGTTAAGGAAACGGGGAGCATTGCCAATTTTATTGATTACGTTTTCTACGATTACCTTCATGGTTCTGCTTCCATTGCTTGGGCTTGGATGGATATACCTTTGGCTGGGATAAGTTTAGTGCGATCGTTTGTGCAGGTGCATGGCAGCATGGCTATTCAGGTGCAGCATAGTTCGCTATGGGTGTTCCCATCCTTGATGTCTGCAGGGCTTTTGTTTTATTCCTTCTGGGGAATGCGGAAGTGGAAATTCCGTACCGATTCCAACAACCATTTTTTCAGATTTATTTGTACAGCTTTTATATTACATTTGGGTTTTGCTGAACTATGCCACGGCAATGCAGAGTTTATGGTGATGCTGCCACTGCTAATTATTTTAGCCTTAGCCTCAATGCTAAATATCCCGGCAAAGAATCTATGGTTTGCTGCCTTCGCCACTCTAGTCTGGAATCTCAACTTTGGCCTCTTGCCAGCTCATATTTACAATTTTGAAAACAAGCAAAAGCAAGCGGCATTTATTCACCAACATCCTGAAACGCACTTTGTGGCCAACGACTACTGGTATGCCTGGAATGTCTATAAGTATATTTATGCCAAAGAACCCGGCAACCTTTACTCCGGTATAGACAACGGTGCAAAGCCATTGAACCCTATAAAATGGAAAACGGTTTTTACTGACAAATGCAATATACGCTTGGTGTTAAACCGCAAGGCCTTGGTTGACCCTAAAACAGAAGAGACTGCATTTATGCAATCTGATAATCCAATAGTAGATTCCATTGTTGGCTATTGGGGAGTTCAGTATATCTATAAGATCGAAGGGAAGTAGCTCACTCCCCCGCCGTCCTCTCATACATCCCGTCTATTTCGGCTTTGAATTTTTGCTCTACCACTTTGCGTTTCACACTTTGTTTGGGGGTCAATTCTCCTGCCTCAATGCTGAATGGTTCACGCTTCACCACAAAGTCTTTTACCCGCTCAAACTTGGCCAATTGGTTCGAGAGTTTGTGTATATCCTGCTTTATCCAGTCCACTATTTCGGGGTCGCTTACCCAGGTTTCGTTTTGGGCAAACCAAGCTTCATTCTTGTCAAAGATTTCCATTACTTCTGTTTTGCTTGGAACCACAATGGCGGTGAGAAAATCGCGTTTATCGCCAATGATAAATATCTGCTCGATGCGTCTGCTTTGCAGGTAGTTGGCTTCTACTTGGGTAGGATAAATATTTTTGCCGTAGGCATTCACAATGATATTCTTCAGGCGGTCGGTTATCTTCAAAAAACCATCCTGAAAATTGCCAATATCACCCGTGTGAAACCAGCCGTCTTTGTCAATCACTTTAGCAGTTTCTTCGGGCTGGTTCCAGTAGCCTTTCATCAGGTTGGGACCACGCATCAATATCTCACCTTCGGGGCAGGCAAAGCCGGGGGTAAAACTGTCAAAATTCTGTACGGTATATATCTCCAAGGTTTCGGGGTGCTGTATGGCAACTTCCTGTCCGGGGCCAATGCGTCCAACAGTACCAATTCGTTGACGGTCGTATGGATTCACGGAGATGAAAGGTGATGTTTCTGTGAGGCCATATCCTTCCAAAATTAGTATTCCAAAGTTGGCAAAAAATTCAGCTACATTCGTTTGCATGGCACCACCACCACTCAAAAAGAATTTCAGCTTACCACCTGTTGCTGCTTTCACTTTGCTGAACACTAATTTTTCGGCCACGGCCAATCGTAGATTTAATAACATTCCCGGCTTCCTTCCCAGCAGCGACAAGGCTTGCCGCTTCATACCTGCCTTGATAGCCCAATTGAAAATGACAGCACTCAATCCACCTTTCTTTTCTACATTCTTCTTCACTTTCTCCTCTATTTTTTCCAGCAATCGGGGTACGCAAGCCACAATAGTTGGCTTAAATTCTTTGATATTACTGGCAATTTTTTCGATGCTTTCGGCAAAGGCCGTTTGAGCACCTGCAAACAAACCAAGATAGTAGCTGCACATGCGTTCATATACATGGCTCAGCGGGAGGAAGCTCAGAAAACTGTCGTGCTTGCCAACAATCCGCATCAGCTCCAAGCCAGATGCAATATCCGAAATAAAATTCTTGTGCGTAAGCATTGCACCTTTGGGATTGCCTGTGGTGCCGCTTGTGTATATTAGGGTGGCTAAGTCGTCTTGTGTCACCGCATCGTACATTGTTTTTACCTTTTCTTTTTGGGTGGGATATATTTCTTTTCCTTTTTGGGTGAACTCATTCCAGCTTTCTACCCGTGGATCATCCCAGCTTTTTTTGTGATCATCAAATAGGGTAACTACTTTTTTCAGGTTGGGAAGATTAGGAGCAGCCTTACTCAGCTTTTTTAGCAAGAAGGGACTGCCAACTAAGATAGCCTGAGCCCCAGAATCATTAAATATAAATTCAACTTCGTTTTCGCTGAGGGTAGGGTAGATGGAGGCATTGACCAGACCAAGTTGTTGCAGTCCCAAATCGAAAAGAAAATACTCTGGACAGTTCTCAGTAAAGAAAGAAACCCTGTCCCCTTTTTGCAGGCCAAGCTCAACAAAACGGGCTGAGCAAGCATTGATTTGCTCTTCGCAGAAGGCGTAGCTCATGCCTTGAAAGCTGCCGCCTTCCTTCTTGAAAAGGTAATCACGTTGGGGATAATGAATTTCGTGTGCAGCCCTCAGGAAAAGTCCGTATAGGGTAATGTTCGTGTCGTAGTTCATATTCTTGTTGGTTTTTTTAGTGTGACAAAATTGGGCAGCGGCTGAAATTATCCCTTACGGAAAGGCAATAATGAGGGCAAATATTTTTATGGCCAAATGGGTGTGCTGAACCTACCGCCATTACTGGAGATTTTATTTTTCGAAGTTTTTGTACTAAACTTGCACCAACCTAATCAAACTAACCATGGCAGTATTTAACAACGAGAAGAAAGGGACTGACAGCAACCCCAACAGCTTGAACCTGATAAACTCAGGCACAGAAATCATTGGCGACCTCATCTCCAACGGGGATGTGCGAATTGATGGTGTCCTCCGTGGTACGGTTCATACCAAGGCCAAACTAGTGATTGGCTCCACAGGAATTGTGGAAGGTGACATCAGGGCTCAGAACACAGACATATCTGGCAATGTAAAAGGCAATGTGAACGTAGACGAATTGTTAACCCTAAAAGGCAACGGACGGGTGAACGGGGACATTACCACCAAAAAATTGGTGGTGGAAAGCGGAGCTGAGTTTAATGGCAAATGCCAAATGCGTGACGGTGTGAAAAGCACTACTGCCGCCGCTACCAATACCCGTGCGGCCGAACCAGCAATGGCTTAAGAAGCAATTGTCAATTTCCATTTGTTGGAGCTTGGATACTTTTTATTGTGGTAACAATTTTGTCTAAACTTCCTAATCAGCCTTCTCCACATTCCTATGCCAAATATACTGGCTTAGCCTTTCAATTGATTGCCGTCATTTTGGCACTCACTTTTGGAGGGAACTACCTAGATAAATACCTTGTTTGGCATTTTCCGCTGTTTACACTTTTAGGGGCCCTCTCTGGGATGGGCATTTCACTATACCTGCTTTTCAAAACCATTAAATAACCTGTGACCAAATTTGCCATCCGCTGCCTACTGCTTACCGCTGCTTTGTGCAGTGTTATCTATTCCGTCTCCCTCAAAAAAACAGAATGGGACATCCTGCCGTTTTATGGTGGTGCGGCCTTTTTATGTCTCCTAAGTCTGTTGGTGTTTTTCATCTCCTTGTTGGGTCTTGGCAAAAGCAATTCTATCTTTATGAAGGCCTTTTACACTGGGCTGTATATGCAACTCTTCATGGGTATTTGTGGTATCATGCTTTGGCTCATCTTTTCGAAAGATAAAAATGTCCCTTTCGTTCTCTCCTATATGATCATGTTTGTGCTATACGAAATACTGGTAGTCGCCCATTTTTTGAAAGCGGTGAAGGATGCAAAAAAGTGAGTGGATGTTTCAACAAAAATTGAAATGTAACTCGCAGCATTGTTGAAGTTCTCCTCTGTGTATGGCACTCGTTTTCATGAACCAACATAGAAGCTCAATGCTCTCCCCGCTTGCTTCTTCAAAGGTGTCGGAGGCGAAATACATGGCTTTTAGAATTGAAATTGGTGGATACTTTTGCTACCTAAGTATCGGGCTTGCAAGGCAGCATTGACAAAAACTTTTGGGGTTACTAAAATAAAATGTTATGTCCTTTGCGTCTAAGAATTTTCTCACCCCATAATCGCTGCAATGCCAGGTAGCCTCTTTCCTTCAAAATACTCGAGCAAGGCACCACCACCGGTAGATACATAGCTTACCTTTTCTTCGTAGCCAAACTTGTGTACGGCCGCTGCTGAGTCGCCCCCACCAATGAGGCTGAATGCACCATTGGCAGTTGCTTCGGCCACGGCTTCGGCCACTTGTTTGGTGCCATTTTCAAACTTGCTCATTTCAAAAACACCCATCGGTCCGTTCCACAAAATGGTCTTAGATTCCAGTATAACTTTCTTGTATGCTGCGGTTGCTTCTGGTCCTATGTCCAGTCCCATCCAACCTGCGGGAATCTGATTGCTGGGCAGTGTTTGGTTATTGGCTTCGTTTGAAAAACTATCAGCACACACAGAATCAACGGGTAGCAATAATTGCACACCTTTAGCCCTGGCTTTTTCAATCAATTGCAAGGTGAGTTCCAAGCGGTCATCTTCGCAGAGACTGTTGCCTATCTGTCCGCCTTGTGCCTTCATAAATGTATATGCCATGCCGCCACCGATGATGATATTGTCAGCAACATTGATAAGATTTTCTATGATAAGTAATTTGTCTGAAACCTTAGCCCCTCCTGTAATGGCGGTGAATGGTCTTTGAGTGTCCTTCATTATTTTGTCGGCATTGGCCACTTCAGCAGCCATCACATAACCAAAGCATCTGTCGTTGGGGAAAAACTCGGCGATCACTGCTGTACTTGCATGGGCACGGTGGGCCGTTCCAAAAGCATCGTTCACATATACATCTCCTAGTTTGCTCAGTTTTTCAGAAAAGGCTATATCTCCTTTTTCCTCTTCGTTGTAAAAACGCAAATTCTCGAGAAGTAGTATTTCCCCTGGTTTTAGATTGTTAGCCAATCGAACAGCATCTTCTCCAATACAATCTTGGGCAAAATGAACCATAGTCTTGGTAAGTTCAGCCAAGTGACCAACCACATGTACCAATGAGTATTTATCCTCTCTGCCTTCTTTAGGTCTGCCAAGGTGGCTCATCAGCACGCAGCTACCGCCATCGGCTAGTATTTTATTGATAGTTGGGATGGTAGCTGACATACGGCTATCATCTGTGATGGAAAGGGTTTGCTTATCAAGTGGTAAATTGAAGTCCACCCGAATGAGGGCACGTTTGCCTGCGAAGTTGATATTATCTACGGTATTCATTGGAGGTGCAAATTATGGAGAAAATTTGTTTGCGATTTGATTCCATCTTTTCTCATCAATGTGATCACTTTGGACATAACGATTTTAGAAATAGTCTGCATCTTTGCCCAGCTAAAAACTAACACCATAATTGCAGGTTTTTTCTTTGTACGGCTGTCAGTGTTTGTCTTGCTTGTGGCCTACATATACTATCCATCAGTAAGTTGCTAAACGAGTAGGCGATTCTCACCCAAAATACCCAGCCAGCAAAGTAAGCAAGACTATAACGGGTGAAGGCAGTTTGTTCCACCAAAGTAAGGCTATTGTGGCAGCTATGACAACCACATTTTCAAAACTAAACGAAACAGGACGACAAAGCAACCAAGCAGCACTCAGCATCAGTCCGGCACTTGCAGCATTTACTCCTTCAATGGCTTTCAGTACGTTGCGGTATATTTTTATCCGATTCCAAATTGGATATACAAAAAAGATAAGCAACATGCCCGGCATGAAGATGGCCACCGTGCCGATGACACAGCCGCCCAATTGCTGCATCATACTGCCGTTATGGAATACCATTCCCGTAGCATACGTAGAGAATGAGAACACTGGCCCGGGAATAGCTTGCACAAGTCCAACTCCAGTCATGAATTGTTCGTTGTTCATATATTCTTTGAAGATAACAAACTGGTCGTACATCATAGGGATGAGCACATTGCCGCCGCCAAAAACGAGGCTTCCAAAACGGAACACGTTTTCAAACAAAATAACGTTCTTGTTTTGCGTGAGCAATCCCCCAAAAGCCGCCGCAAGAAATATGACTCCAAGCAACAACAGGTTTCTCCATTTGATATTCACGGGAGGTTGAAGTGATGGTTCGGGTTTTGGGAACAATACAGTAAACGTGCCACCAGCCAATAGTACTAGCGGGTAAATGGCTGGATAAGAAATAAGGATACACAGCAGGGCTGCCCCACAACAAATGAAAATGTGCAACCCCGTTTTCACTAGCATGGGTAGCATTTTGAAGGCTGCATAAATGATGAATCCCAAGGCCATTTCAGGAAGGTATTTCACCAAGCTTGTGGGAATCTTGATAGTACTTTCGCCAGACATGATGAATACCAAACCAGTCATCAGGAAAGTGGCGGGGAGAATCCAAACAATCAACGTAAAAATAGCCAGCAAAGGCCCACCCAAACGAAAACCAATGGCGGTTAATGTTTGTGTGGAAGTAGGTCCAGGAAGCAGTTGGCAAAGGCTGTTTAGTTCTAATAAGTTTTCGCGACTCAGGTAGCGTTTCTTGGTTACAAGCAACTGCTCGAAGCGTACAAAGTGAGCCCCAGGCCCGCCAATGGCAGTAAGAGCAAGCCGCATCACATCTTTGAGGAAGATGAAGTAACGGATACCCTTTATTTTTGCCGGACTGATAGACATAATTTATATGAAAAAAATACTAAACAAAAGCCTCTGTGTTGCCATGCTTCTTTCGCTTTTCAGTTGCCAAGGTTGCAAAAGCACAGGCAATTATCGGACAGAAAAGATAGATAGCTTGGCCAAAGTGCTATATGATTGTGAGCAACAAATGAACATTGACCCTGAAGACATTCGCAATCGTGAGAAAAGCATACGCGAACAGATGGGTAAAGTAGCTCTAAGCTACAAAGGCGGTGCGAATCAGGAACTGGCTTTCATGCTCGAAGACTATAAAAATGTTGCCGATGTGTATGATCGCTATCTCAAAGAACATGTAGCTTTGGCAAAAGAACACGCATCACTTGTGGGTCAGTTGCGGAGTCTGAAAAAATCATCCGACGAAGGAATGGACGAGGCGGATTTTCAAAAAAATCTAGGCGTTGAGCGAGAAGATATTTTTGAATTGAAAGAAACCACCGAAAAGTATGCAGGAGCTGTGCTCCATGCCGAGCCATTATATCAACGTATTGCACCCAAAATAAAAGCCTGTACCGATAGCCTAAAAGCAGAATGATATGGAAAATCAGGAACTGGAACTGCTGCTGGAAACCCTGAAAAAGGACTTAATTTTTTACAAGCCCTACCTGAAAGAAACCGCCACCGAGATGATGGCAGAAGAGTTCACCAAACATCCCATTTTTATCGCTTCACAACAAAATATACGTGTTGGAAAAGCCTTATTCGACCGCAAAGAATTTGAGAAATCGTGGAGCATCAATGCTACCACACTAAGTCAACTTATAGAGTTGAAGGCCATTGACGAAGACAAAGAAGCTGATTTCCGAAACGCATTCAAAGACCCGGAAACGCACATGTGCATACTGATGCTCGTACCTAAAGCGGCCAGCTTCGTGTTTGTACCCTATTGAGATTCCTTATTTCAAAAAAGCGGCAATCTCCTCACTTTCGGGCCTCACTTTTGAGCCAAAATAATGGAGGTATTTTCCATTTTCGTCAATCAGGTATTTGTTGAAATTCCATTTCACCTCCGTGTCTTCCACTCCGTTTAGGGCTTTTTGTGTAAGCCATTGATAAATGGGGTGCTGATCTGTTCCTTTCACTTCTATTTTTTCAGTCATCGGGAAGGTAATACTATATTTTGAGGTACAAAAAGTCTTTATTTCTTCCGCATTCCCGGGTTCTTGCCCGGCAAACTGATTACAAGGAAAACCAATCACTACAAGTTTCTCCTTATTGGCTGCATATAGCTTCTGAAGCCCTTCGTATTGGTAGGTGTAACCACATTCTGAAGCGACATTCACCAGTAGCACTTTTTTGCCTTTCAGCGAAGAAAATTTCAGCACCTTACCTTCAATATCCTTGATGGAAAACTCATGGAAATTTTTGATTTCAGTAGGGATTGCAGGGCTGCCAGTATAGCTGCGAAAGCCAAGCCAGCTAAGGATTGAGGTAAGTGTCAAAATAGTTAGTAGTTTATTTTTCATGGTTTATAGTTTTTTGCTGGAATGAATAATTAAAAATTATCCAGTGTGGCTTTCACTTCTTCCATCAGCCATTGAGGTGTGCTGGTTGCTCCGCAGATGCCTACCGAATTGCCTTCCTCAAACATTTCAGGTTTCAATTCGCTTTGGTTGCTGATAAAATAACTGTTGGGATTATGCTCCTTGCATACTTCGTAAAGCACCTTGCCGTTGCTTGATTTTAGCCCGGAAACAAACACGATTTTATCAAAGCCCTTCACAAAGTCACGCAACTGCAAATCACGGTTTGATACCTGACGGCAAAGAGTGTCTTTGAAATCTACTTCAATACCACGGCTTGTCAGTTCATCACGCAATGCATATAGCTTTTTGCTGCTTTTAGTTGTTTGGCTAAACAGGGTAAGTTTCTTTGGCAATTCCTTTTCGTCAAGTTCATCGAAGGTTTCAACCACCGTGGCCTCACCAACAGTTTGCCCTACCAGACCTTTTACTTCAGCATGGCCATGTTTACCATATATCAAAATCGGTTGGTCGTCATCGTATGCTTCACGCACACGGTTTTGCAGTTTAAGCACCACAGGGCAACTTGCATCCACCAGTTCTATATCATTTTCAAGTGCTATGCGATAGGTTTCGGGCGGTTCGCCGTGGGCACGTATCATCACTTTTTCGCCGTGCAATGTTTTTAGTTTATCGTGATCAATGATGCGAAGCCCTTTGTCGGTCAGTCGCTTCACCTCCTCATCGTTATGCACGATGTCGCCCAGACAATAGAGGTAGCTATTCTCAGCCAAAAAATCCTCCGCCATTTGAATAGCATACACCACCCCAAAACAGAAGCCTGAGTTGGTATCAATAGTGGTGTTGAGTTTCAGCATTCGCCTGCAAAATTAAGCTAGTAGAGCTATGTCAAAAGTAACAATATTTGTCATCAAAAGTTCAGAAGCTACGCACAATCACCATTTTCTTCACTCGTATTTGTTTGTCGTTGTACACACTTAAAAAGTATACACCGTTCAGCAAGTTTGGCGGCGGATAGTATTGAAAAGCCTCTTGTTGAGCAAGGGTATTTATGTAGCGGCGGTCATGCACTTTGCCGTATGAATCGCTCAGCAGAAAAGTGGCTGTATTGTTTGCTATCAAATGAAATTGGATGAAAAAGCGGATATAATCCATTTGCCCAAGCACAAAACAGTTGGGATAAAAATCAAAATCCAAGGTGCCGCATACCCCCGAAGTCCATTGGCCAAGCCTTACACCGTATTGTATTTCAGCAGCACATTGGTTGAAATAAGTAACCCCGCAGGCACACACAGGATTGTAAACATCTCGCGGGCAGCCTTGGTAGTAAATATTGATGTAGTTGCTATCTACGCAGGTGTTTTGAGCCCTTACTTGCGAAAAGCCAAGGATGAAAAGCCAAAGGAAGAAGGTGGTTTTTGGGAACATTTTTTAGATTGGCAAAACACTAAAAAACCCTGCTGGCAGGGTTCAGTCCCGATAGCTATCGGGATTCAAACAAAAAAGACAAACGACTGTTGCCGAATGTCAATTAAAGGTAACCAATGTCGTATTAGTTGCCAAGGCTAGTGAGCGGCTGTAGCTTGAAATGCGGGCATATTTTCTTTTGGCAAGAAGACATTGTAGCCATCATTCCTACGGCTAACAGGGCAATCATGATTTTCTTTTTCATTACTGTGTGATTGATTTATTTTTATAGCGATTTATGTATTGTTCTGTTTCGTCTGTGTTTGCTCTTCACCGTGCCGTCTCTGTTGTATTTCACACGTGGGCTGTTGCTGTAGTCGCGGCATTTGCTGGCTTTCTTGGGGCCACATCCACTTGGAATAATCCACCCTGCCAACAATAACATTGCCAAAACTTTCAGGCTAATATTGCGGGCTAATGCTCTCATGCTTCAGTCCACAAAATTAACAGTCAGGTTGCATCCAAAGTTCAGTGAAGAATTAAAAAAACGCATTGAATCTTACTTAGGTTACAATCCGGCTCAGCTTGCATTGCAAAAGGATTTGTTCAAAGGCATTGATATTCAATTTTTTATTGAGCAAATTAGCTTGCTCAATAAGGCCGAAACCAAGTTGCCAACATTTTTCAAAAATAGATGCCTGCTGACCAAAAAAGCCTACGAACAAAGCACATCCGAACGGGTAGCCACCTTCAAAGCAGGTTTGTTTGGTGGCGAAAAGATGCTGAGCCTCACTGGTGGGCTTGGGGTGGACGACTGGGCTTTTAGCAAAGTGCTTGACTCCGTGATGTCGCTTGATACAGACGAAGAAACCAACCAACTTTTCTGGCATAACCAAAACATGATGGGCTGCGGCAATGTGAAACGACTAACGCAATCAGCAGAAGAGTATCTGCCCAAGGCCAAAGGGTTTGATGTTGTATACTTAGACCCCGACCGCAGACCAACGGGAGAGCGGGTTGCAGCATTGGAAGGTATGCAGCCCGATGTGGGCAAGATGCTTCCCTTCCTTTTGGAAAATAACAATACCGTGGCCGTCAAACTCAGCCCGCTTTTCGACAATACGGAAGCTTTGAATGTGTTTCCCTGCCTGCAAAAGCTGATTACCATTGCCGAGAACAATGAGGTAAAAGAACTGCTTGCCGTGATGGGCAAAACTCATGAAGGGGAAGTGGAGCATATCGCCGTGAACCTGACCAAAAATGGAAACGAAATTTTTTATGGTGTGATTGGCGGGGACGCCAACCACGGGGAGGTTGAGCTTGGCACTGGCAGGTATTTCTACGAACCAAACCATGCCCTCATCAAAAGTGGACTTTGGAAAGCTTATGCAAAAACCATAGGATTCAAAGCTGCCGCCTCCAACGGTCCTTACCTTTTTTCAAATGAACTCAAACCAGATTTCCAAGGAAGAAGGTTTGAGGTGAAGGAAATCTTGCCTTATAAAATTGCTGAACTAAAAAAATATTTCGCCAAAAATTCTATCACGCAAGCCAATATCAGCCGCAGAAATTTCCCCGACGAAGTAGCCGCAATCCGCAAGAAAACAGGGCTAAAAGACGGAGGCGAGTCATATCTTTTCTTTACCAAAATGGAAGGGCATGTATGTATTGTTTGCAAAAGATGTTGACCATATTTTCGCAGCCGAATTGTCAGGCTGTCCCGATAGCTATCGGGATTAAAGCCATTGTCACACCCTTCGATAAACTCAGGGTGACAACAACTCCAAACACAAGACACCAAACTCCAAACACATAATGAAATCCTATGTATTCCCCGGTCAAGGTGCCCAGTTTGTGGGCATGGGCAAAGACCTTTACGATAGTTCTGAGCTTGCCAAAAGCATGATGGAACAAGCCAACGACATCCTTGGCTTCCGCATCACCGACCTCATGTTTACTGGCACCGACGAAGACCTGCGGCAGACCCGTGTCACACAGCCTGCCATCTTTATACAATCGGTGGTGATGGCGAAGCTGGCGGCAGACTTCCATCCCGATATGGTGGCGGGACATAGCCTCGGTGAGTTCTCTGCACTTGTTGCAAATGGCTGCCTCAGCTACGAAGATGGACTGCGGTTGGTGGCCAAAAGAGCTACTGCCATGCAACGTGCCTGCGAGATGCAGCCTTCTACCATGGCTGCTGTGCTTGGCTTGGACGATGCCAAAGTGGAAGAAATATGTGCCTCCATCACTGATGAAATAGTTGTTCCTGCTAACTACAATTGCCTTGGACAGTTGGTTATCAGTGGCTCTGTCCCTGGTATACACCAAGCCTGCGAACTGATGAAAGCCGCAGGTGCCAAGCGTGCCTTGGTATTGCAAGTTGGCGGGGCTTTCCACTCCCCCCTAATGGAACCCGCCCGCACCGAACTGGCCGCAGCCATAGAAGCCACCACCTTTGCCCAACCAAGCTGCCCTGTGTACCAAAACGTGCCTGCTGCCGCAGTTTCAAATCCATTAGAAATAAAAAGCAATTTAGTAAAACAGTTGACTGCCCCCGTACGCTGGACCCAAAGTGTGCAAGCCATGTGGAACGACGGAGCCAAGGTATTTATTGAATGTGGCCCTGGCCAAGTGCTGCAAGGGCTTTGCAAAAAGATAGCCCCCGAAGCGGAAGTGGGGAAGGTGTTTTAAAGTATCTTTAGTGGTTGGTTTTGTATGTATGTTTGTGTAAAATTCAAGGATTATGTTTTTACAAATTCAATAGTCACTTAAGCCTCAATTAGCAATAAACCAACTCAATAAACCCACTCATGGATAATTTCCTAAACTCAATTTTGCTTTTTTTAGCGATATTGACCACCTATTCATCTTTAGACCGCATCGCGGAGCAAGGTATTCAGATGCCCAATGGCAAAACAAAATCAGATACTGCAACATTTATTTGGTGCACATGTTCAGCTATGCTCTGGGCAATCTTCTATTTTGTAACACACTGCTGAAGAGGTTGGCGACCCGTACTATTTCAAGTCTTCCGACAGGAAGACTTGAAACTTAATCCGAATCCGAGTCTCCCTAAGCCAAGCCTGACTAAAGCAGGGACTCGGCGGGTACAAATCTTATACGAGGCCGCGTATCCTGAAGACAAGCCTGAGCATTGTGTGGCTTGGTAGCTACAAACAGATTAGCCTCACTTTACCTTTTCGAACTTAATATCGTCCATCCAGATTGTTAAATCATTGTCTTTTGAATTGGCCGTAATCCCAATCTCAACACTGCTGTACATTCCTTTTGTGCCTTGCAGCGAGTATAAAATGTCTTTGGGAAGTGTTCTATTGTTTTTGCTGTCAATTAGTAGTTGTCCGTTTTGCCAAAATTTAACAGCTCCTTCATTTTTCTGGGAGAGTTTCACCTCCCATATCAATTCTACCCACTGATTTCTTGGAAAATCAACTTCCTGCCCTGCGGTTTGTATTATGTCTTTCTCATAGAACTTATGCTCTACCCGCAGTTGGTTATTTACCAAGGCAATCCGCATACCCGGGCCGGCACCTATAGCGGTTTGTTCCTCCAAGTCCAATAGAAATAGCCAATCGAGTGGCTTTGTCCCTTCCACAAAATACCAAGCACTTATCCTTACTGTTTCTCCATCCCAATAGGCCATATTTTGTTTTGCAATACTGCATTTGGAAACCACTTTATCGTCCCCTTTACTGGCTACAAATTTTAAGGACTGACTGCCCGAATGGAAACGGGTAGTGTCAACGATAATATGATTAGCTTCCTTTGTGAGTTGGGTATAAGACCAATTTATATCATCATAAGAGATTAATTCATTCAACGAAGAATATGTTTCAAAGCCATCTTGAAAAAAATCTGGGCCGTCAAAAAACTTCTTTTTGCTGCATCCATTCAGCAGCAGCATTGCGATTATTACGCTACAACTATTTTTCATTTCGTTTTGTTAATGAATGTATAGCCAATGCTAATGCCGCCCCATTGCTGCACTTGAAAGTCAACCAAGTAGGAGATTAAAGGTGTATACGTGATGCGGTAAAACCAGTTGGCTGTTGCTGGCTGATACCGATAGCCTACCGCAGCCGTGGTAAGCAAGAAGAAGCTACCGTATGTTGTAACAGTAATACCTTGCCCAAGGCCTAATTCAAGTTTATGCGAACGCTTGCCAATCAGAGCATTTATCATCAAAGGAAAAACGATTCCTGTTTTATTGTTCCTCCCAATAGGTGCTATACTCAAGCCGGCCCTCCAAGTATATTCCATACTATTTTTTTTATGAAACAACTTCTCGTAATTGATGGAACCAAATCCTCCGCTCCCTGCAATTTCTAAATAGACAGATTTTCTTTTGCTACGCTCCGTCTGACCAAATATCAATTGAGAAACAAGTATGAGAATGATTGTAATCTTAGCTTTCATTAGATGGTTGATGTGTTCCAAGCCTGATATCCTTCTTTCTTCCACCTGTTAATAAAATAGGTATGCAAAAAAACATTTCTTATAGTTCCCAAATTCCACCGGTAATGTCGAGCTTCCGTTATTCCACAAGCACAAAATATCAAAGAGACGAACACTAGGCATTTCATGTAAAAATTAATCAATAATTTTGAGTTATAGCATTCAAAGGTAATAGGCTAGAAATTCTTTCTGTAAATCTTTATTTGAAAATTACATTCCATAAAAACTTTGAAACCTCCTTTGAAACGATAGACGCTAATGAAAAACGTAAGTTGCAATAAGGTAGTGCTAGTTTTCTTTCGTTTGTGCTAAAATGGCTTAGCCTAATTTCGCAGGTCAACCACAAGACCTCAAACCCTAGACTCTCTCAATGTTCAGAACCCATACCTGCGGCGAATTAAACACTTCCACTATTGGCCAGACCACAACCCTAGCCGGATGGCTTGCTAAAAGCCGTGACCTAGGTGGCCTCACATTCATTGACCTGCGTGACCGCTATGGCCTTACTCAGCTTACGTTCAACATGGATACCGATGCCGCACTCTGCCAGCAGGCAAGGGGTCTTAGTCGCGAAGATGTGCTGCAAGTGACAGGCACGGTGCGTGAACGCGAAAACAAAAACTTAAAAATCCCTACCGGGGAAATTGAAATAATCGTGACAGAACTGAAGGTGCTGAACCATTCGATAACGCCTCCATTTACCATAGAAGAAGAAACTGATGGCGGCGAAGACCTGCGGATGAAATACCGTTATCTTGATTTGCGACGAAACATCGTTCGTGAAAAACTGGAGCTACGCCACCGCTTGGCTACCGAAACCCGCAACTACCTAAACGACCAAAAATTCATAGAGGTGGAAACTCCTGTGCTGATAAAATCAACGCCTGAAGGAGCCAGGGATTTTGTGGTGCCGAGCCGAATGAACCAAGGCCAGTTTTATGCCCTGCCCCAAAGCCCACAAACATTTAAGCAACTGCTGATGGTGGCTGGTTTTGATAGGTATTACCAATTGGTAAAATGTTTCCGTGATGAAGACTTGCGTGCTGACCGCCAGCCTGAATTTACCCAGATAGATTGTGAGATGGCCTTTGTGGAACGGGAAGATATACTTAATCTGTTTGAAGGTATGGTGAAGCATCTGTTCAAAACAGTGAAAGGAATTGATATACCCGAATTACCCCGCATAACATATGCTGATGCCATGCGACTATACGGCAGCGACAAGCCCGACACCCGCTTCGGGATGGAGTTTGTGGAACTGAATGAATTTGTGGCAGGTTCTGAATTTGGTGTTTTCAATACTGCATTAAGTGAAGGAGGGAAAATTATTGGAATATGTGCAAAAGATTGTGCCAGCTACACCCGCAAGCAACTCGACGAGCTTACCGACTGGGTGCGTGACCCCAAGCGTGGCATGAGCGGGCTCATATATGCCCGTGTAGAGGCTGACGGTTCAGTAAAATCATCGGTTGACAAATTTTTTGACCAAGAAAAACTACAAGCTTGGAAAGCTGTATGCAATGCACAGCCGGGCGACCTGATACTCATATTGGCTGGCCTCACTGACAAAACCCGCAATGCCCTGGGTGGCCTTAGGTTGGAAATGGGGCAGCGGCTTGACCTGCGGGATAAAACAAAATTCTCCGCCCTTTGGGTAATTGATTTCCCGCTGGTGGAATGGAATGAAGAAGACAATCGTTGGTATGCCATGCACCATCCTTTCACCAGCCCACACCCCGAAGATATACACCTGCTGGACAGCAACCCCGCTGCCATTCGTGCCAATGCCTACGACATGGTAATCAATGGTTGGGAAATAGGCGGCGGAAGTATACGTATACACGACCGCGACCTGCAAAGCCGCAACTTCCAACTGCTGGGTTTCACCGAGGCTGAAGCACAGGAAAAATTCGGGTTTCTGCTCGATGCCTTTCAATACGGAGCCCCGCCCCATGGTGGCATTGCGTTTGGATTCGATAGGCTGTGCAGTCTCTTTGGTGGAGCCGATAGCATCCGCGATTTCATTGCCTTCCCCAAGAACAACTCAGGCCGCGATGTGATGATAGATGCTCCCGGACCGATTGATGAAAAGCAACGGAAAGAGTTGGGGCTGTGAGAATATGGTAGTTTGAGAATATGAAAATGTGGTTTTACTTTTCATCTTAACATTTGGAGATATTTTTTGAACGAATTACCCTGCTCACTGTGACACATTATCACATTCCCAAATTCTCACATTTGCTTCTTACTATTTAATATTGCCAACTGCTGAGCCACTGCTTTGCCTAGTTGTTTAAATGCTGTTTTTAGGATTTCGTTGCTGCCAAGGACGGCTGGTACACCAGCATCACCACCTTCGCTGATGCATATGGAGATCGGGATAGAGGCCAGCAAGGGAATCTCAAATTGCTCAGCCAGTTTTTGTCCGCCGCCTGTTCCAAATATATTGTATCGGCTGCCGGGGTGTTCTTCGGGTTCAAACCAAGCCATGTTTTCTACCACTCCCAGCAAGGGTATATTCAACATCGGCAGGCGGAACATGGCGGCGGCTTTGGTGGCATCATCAAGGGCTACCTTTTGGGGTGTGGTCACCAGCACCGCAGCCGTCAGCGGAAAGTTTTGGCAAAGCGTTAGTTGTACATCACCTGTGCCGGGCGGCAAGTCTATCACCAAATAGTCCAGTTCTCCCCAATCCACATCGTTGATGAGTTGGCGAAGTGCGGATGAAATCATGGGGCCTCTCCAAACCACCGCTTGTCCAGGTTGTAGCATGAAACCAATAGACATGGTTTTGATGCCATGCTTTTGCAGCGGCACCATGATGTTCTTGCCGTCCTGCTCAAACATTTCGGGAGCTTGTCCATGCAAGCCAAACATCGTGGGGATACTAGGGCCATAGATATCAGCATCCAACAAACCAACTGATGCCCCCTGTCCGGCCAGCGATAAAGCAAGATTGCTGGCCACAGTTGATTTGCCCACACCGCCTTTGCCAGAGCCAACCGCAATTATATTCTTTACACCAGGCAGAAAATTCATTTGTTGGCGGCTACTTGTCACATTGGAAGTCATGGTCACTTCCACTTCGGCTTCCTTGTCCACTATATATTTTACCGCATTCACACAGGCATTGTGAATCATGTCTTTCATGGGGCAGGCAGGGGTGGTCAGTTCCACAGCAAAGGATACTTTCTTGCCATCAATCACCAAGTTTTTTATCATACCCAGCGTCACCAAATCCTTTTTCAGGTCAGGGTCTTCCACTTGCCTCAAGGCATTCAGTACGTTTTCTTCAGTTATCATTTTGTAGTATCCATTTTTCTATTTGTTCCGGGAAATGTTTGTGTTCCAATTTGTGAATCCGTTCCGCAATTGTGTTAGGTGTATCATCTGCTTTTACTTCACATTTTGCCTGAAACAGTATAGTTCCCTCATCGTATTTTTGGTTCACTTCGTGGATGGTGATTCCGCTTTCATTTTCGCCTGCCGCCAATACTGCTTCGTGTACTTTCATACCGTACATCCCTCTACCACCATAGTTTGGCAGCAGAGCAGGGTGTATATTTACTATCTTGAAATTTTGTATCAATAGTTCAGGAATCTTGCGAAGAAAACCAGCGAGAACAATGTGGGAGCAGTTTATATTTTTCAGTTTTTGGTTTAGAGTTTGACCATCGAGAAAGTCTTCATTGGAGAAAACAAAACAGGGGATGTTTAGTTTTTCAGCACGGGCAAATACTCCAGCCTGTGGGTTGTTGGTGAACACTGCCACAACATGCATCTTTTGGTGTGTAGCAAAATGTCGGATTATCACTTCAGCATTACTGCCGCTGCCTGATGCGAAGATGACTATGTTTGATTGATTCACGGTTTAATTACCACAATACTACTTCAAAACCCCAATTCATCTTTCAAAGCCTTCTTGAAAAATAAATCAATATTGTTGTTTCCGTCAAGTTTTTCGATGGGTACTGAAGAGAAAATAAAATCAGTTTTAGTTGAATTAGTGTTTGTTCGTTTTAGTACCAGGTTGGTGCTGTCTACTTGCTGCCAGGTAGGGTTTGCACCTACTCCTGTTATAGTTATCTGACCATTGTAGAGGTACTGATAGGTATAGCTTGGACTATTATCAAACTGAAAAACAGAACGGGCTATAAATGGTGAAGCATTGGCTGAAAGTGTAGGCCATCCCGCAGGTATCGCCGAAACGGTTGCTCCGCTCACCATCCGAAACGTTTGCCCGGTGAGGCTTGGCACCAAGCGGCTTGCAGGTGTGAAACCTAGGTGCCCAGCCGTCGTATCAAAATTGGTGGAGAAGCCAACCGACATGAACATGGTGCCTCCGTTGGCGAAAAAGCTGCCGGTATTTTTCTGGGCAAATGACAGGTTGCTGTTGGCATCATCCGTGAACCAAAGTATATGTTTGTACAAGCTAAATTGCAAGGCTTGGGTCACGTTGTCGGAGGCGAGTTCGGTATAGTTGCTGTTCACCACTTCGCTTGCTTGTAAGGTATCTAGAGCGGTGTTTCCTTTCAAAATTGCCGAAGCAAAAAACGACTGAACCGAAAGTCGGCTGCTACCTGTGTAGCCATTCACCAAAAGTATATCGCTGTGCTGTTGTTTTACATAAATCGGCTTGGCGGCTACCCACTTGCTTTTGCTTCCTACCCTGTCCACCGAGCGGACGTAGAGTATATTCGTATCGTTTAGTTTCAGGCCTACAAGTGTAGTAGGCTGCTCGGTAAGCGAAGAACCTGTCAGCACTTTGCATATAGAACTTGTTGCTTTTGGGGTCGCGGCTTTCAGCACAATTTCTTTATAGTTTGGCGGCAGCACATACAAGGGTTTTGTCGTATCGTTCAGCACCAATTCCGTTCTATCCAAATCGTCAGAACCATCAGGGTCAATGGGGCTAAAATAATATTTGAGCATGGGCAAGCTGCGGACAGGATTTCGGGTAGTGATACCCGCACCACCGTTTGGGTTCACAAAGGAAATTGTAGGTGCTGAATTGCGGGTTGGGTAAACAAGGGTAGCATAACCGGGGTCTTCCAGATCTGCATTGTCCACTGCTTTTATGAATATCCTGAAATCGAATGAATCGCTTCCGGCCGGCAGTTGCAAAGAAAATATGCTATCCGTTTTGGTAGTGCTTGACCAGATTTTTAGGTCGGTGGAAAGTTTGTATCTCACCACATATCCATCTGGGTCGCTTCCCCACCATTGGATATGCACTTGCGAAGTGTAGCGGTTGGCCTCAGCACGCACAATGGTGTCGCTCACCATGAAAGTCTTAGGCGGTAAATTGGCCTTGTTGCTTCCCTTGAAACCCTTCTGGCAGGCTACAAGCGACAATACCCCAAGTAGAAAAATAGTGACCCTCATTCGTGGGTTCAAAAATAGAGGGAAAGGCTTGAGCCAGATTTAACAAATTGCCATCTCTTCAAATCATTTTTTAAGCTTCATCAACTCAGCATTCTGCTTTTTTATCAATTCCTCACACTTTGATAGCCTTTTCTCCAATTCTAATTGCCTTTTGTACAACTGCTGGATAGCTGCCAAAGAAACCCCTGCAGGGTCAATGGTACTGATATGCATATTGTCTTGCCCAGTCCCAAAAAGTTCGTAAAAATCTTCCGCAATGGGTCCAATATGTTTTTCGTTGGATCCTTTATATTTCCAATTGTAGATATTTAGTTTTGCAACCCTTTCAAGTATATCAGCCGATTGAACAGGATTGATATCATGCTTGAAAGTGCGACTACTGCCATTAGTCCAAGCTCCACCATTGGTGAGGTATGCCCCGTTGCCATTGCTGGTATCATTTCCTACTGAAAAAGCACTTCCTTGCCTAGGCAAAGTACCGAGGCCCCATTTTTTTGTAGCCCCGTTGCCAAGCAAAGCCACATTGCTAGATGTCACAGATGTATTGTTTCCAATCACAATCGAATTCGTCAAATCCTTTTCTCCTACATCAGCTTTGTAGCCTATCGAAATATTGTAGTTGCCCGATTTATTTCCTTTCTGTGCTTCCTTGCCTATAGCTGTGTTGTATTGCCCAACAGAATCATTCCCCAATGCATAAGAACCAACGGCAGTATTTCCCATGCCAGTTCGTTGCTTCTGCATGGCATTATCTCCAACCGCTACGTTGGATTCGCCAGCAGTGAGCTCGGAAAGTGATCTTCCACCGACTGACACATTATTACTGCCTGTAGTATTAGAAAAAAGTGCATCGCATCCTATTGCAATATTTTCATTACCAGTGGTATTATGGAAAAGGGTTTGATAGCCAATGCCAAAATTACAATCGCCCGAAAGATTGTTGTAAAGCGATTGAGTGGCTATTCCGACATTTTTGTTCCCATCATTGTTGCTGTACAATGATAGATATCCCAGGCTATTGTTATGTTCCCCATTTGCATTGTAGTATAGCGTATAGGCTCCAATTCCATTATTGTATTTGCTTTTGGAATTCGTATAGCCTGCCATTGAACCAAGGTAGTTATTATATACGCCTGAAGTATTACTGAAGCCAGTACTTTTTCCTAAGAACACATTTTCAGATCCAGTATTGGTTGCAAATCCGCTGGAGTCGCCGACAAAAACATTTTTTGTTGCTGTGGTACTGCTCGCATTTCCAGCTTTGTAACCCAAGTACGCGTTCATATAGTTGTGGTCAATAATGCCTGCCCGATTGTTGTTTACCATAAATTTGAGTGGAGTGTTGTCAGTAGTTCCAAGCCATATCATCGTGTCTGGCACTGGGTCTGTGGGCGTACCAAAAATTGACCAGCCCCTGCCTGTAGAAAGTATGGTTCGCCAGGCACCACCGCGATAATAGTTATATTCTCCGCTATCAGTATTAAAAATAAGCAGGCTGCTTGCAGGGCTTGTAATACTGTTTCGCTGTGTCTCAGTTAGCCTTGGTATGAGAACGCCCTTGCTGCTGCTCTGTACTTCAAGCATGGCCGTAGTATCGGGGGTGTTAGTTCCAATTCCCACTTGAGCGGTGGTGTGGTGTGAAATAATAGCAATGCCAATCAAAAAGTTGAGTTTGGTGATAAATTTCATAATTGTTTTCAATTTGTTACTTCAAAGATACGTGTGTTCATAAATAGTCTAATTAATAAATTTTTATTTTATGATGTTTCAGAAGGAAACCACTATTTGCATAACTTGTTGAAAAACATTAGCAAATTCTTGCCATTTTTGTAGTCAAAATAATTAGGCAAAGGGATAAAAGTATTATTGGATAGAAATAGGGAAACATAACCTTTTCTTACTTAACGCACCATTTTTACCTAACAACAAATCATACTTCACAATGACTGTCTCAGACCAACTACACCGACTCATACAAAGCATGACCCGCAACGAAAAGCGGTACTTTAAAATATACGCACAAATGGGCAAGGCTGATGAGCTAGATTACCTTGTATTGTTTGATGCCATTGACAAGCAAAAAAAATACGATGAAGAGCGTCTGAGTAAGGACTTAAAAGGCCACAAAATGCTGAAAAATATTTCGGCGGCCAAGAATCGACTATTTGAAGTAATCATGCGTTCTCTCAGCGAGTATCACTTCGATAAAAGTGTGGATAGCCAACTGAATAACCTCCTTAGCTATAGCCGCATTTTGCAGGGGAAAGGTTTACACAGGCAAGCGGGAAAATATTTGAAAAAAGCTTCAGAATTGGCCACCCGCCACGAAAAATTCACACGAATGTTGGAGATCGTGGAACAACAAAAATTAATGACACTAGATATGCGGTTGGGCGGTATAGACGAAGGGCTTTCTCCATTGGCGGCACACGAACATAAAACAGTAAACCGTATGTTGAATAAGGGGGCATACATGCAGGCTTTTTTCGATACCCAGAAACTATATAAAAATGAAAAGTATTTGCGTAGCCCTGAGAAGGTAAAGTTATTTATCAAGATTTTAGACCGTACTATTTTCAAGAAGGAAGATGAAGCCTTGAGCACTTATAGTAAGAATATTTTTTACGAGCTTCATGCCTTACATTTTTGGAATATTTCTGAGCCGGTAGAAGCATACAAACTCAAGAAAAGGCAACTGCAATTGTGGCTGTCCGACCCTGAGATGGCTGCTGAACAGGCCAAGACATATATCAACCTGTTGAGCGATTTTCTATACATCTCTTACCATGCAGGCCAGTTGCAGGAATTGACTACCTATATCAAAGTATTGCGTGAAACCGAAACCAATGACTTAGAATTACAGCAGAAAATTTTTGTAGAGTCCAGTATTTTTTCGCTCATTTACCATCAGCAGCATGGCGACTACGAAACTTGCCTGAATATATTGAAACAGGTAAAAACAGAACTGCCAAACTACGAGGAAACGTTAAATGTAGAAGATAAAAACCGCATCTATATCAGCAGCAGTATAATTGCATTTGGTGGAGAAGACTATAGCCAAGCCCTTTGGTGGATAAACAAAATATTGAATATGCACGATGTGGAAATGCGGGAAGATATTCATTGCTTTGCCCGTATTTTTAACTTGTTCATCCATTTTGAGCTTGATGATGGTCGACTACTTGAATATATTATCCAAAGCACCTATCGATTTCTGAGCAAACGCAAGAAACTTTTTATGCTGGAAAAAGCGGTCATCAAGTTTTTGAAGAAAATGATAAACGCCGATGACAGATACGATTTGGCCATCCTATTCGCTAGCCTGCGTGAAGAGTTCATTAAAATAAATGAAGATGCATACGAAAAGAAGTTCTTTAAGGTTTTCGACTTCATTACCTGGCTCGATGCAAAACTATCTGGTAGGAAATACAGAGAATTGGTGAAGGAAAAAGCCATGGTTTAAATTGTATAAAATCTATAGATTAATCAACTTTTAGCCAATTGTAAGGGAGATAGAGTATTGATGGTGGCTACTGAATAACAGACTCCGATCCTTCCCCATTTCTTTCATTTGCTCTTTAATTTAGTTAACAAATTAGGTGAAATAAACACTGTTGAAGAACTCGGTAATGTCGGTTTGAACCAATCCACGCTTCAAGTTGGTGCAGGAGTGGCAACCCGTTGTGGCAAAAAAGCCGCATTACTGGCTTGTTTT
>SHWZ01000032.1 GCA_009693575.1 Flavobacteriaceae bacterium
TACTTACCACTACCCTTTTTATCCTCCGTTTGTCAAGTGCTTCTACTGTAAACTCAAACTGCTGCCAGCTTATTTTTTCGCGGAGGTTGGGTATGCGGCCCGCTATCTCCATCAGCATGCCGCCAAGCGACTCTGTTTCGCCCCTTATGGGGTCGAATGTGTCGGGCGGTAGCTCCATCAGGCGGCACATATCGTTGATGAGGGTTTTTCCCTCGAACACAAATTTGTGTTCGTCCAGCTTGGAGAAGTATAGTTCGTCCTCGTCAAATTCATCATGTATTTCGCCAAATATTTCTTCAAGGATATCCTCCATGGTTACGATGCCTGCTGTGCCGCCGTATTCATCAATCACCACTGCCATGTGCACTCGCTTTGTTTGAAACTCACGCAGCAAGTCGTCTATCTTCTTCGATTCGGGCACATAAAAAGGTTCTCGAATCAGGTTTTGCCATTGGAAAGCAGGCCCTTGGTTAATATGTGGCAGCAGTTCTTTTATATTCAATATACCTTTCACCTTGTCGAAAGATTCCTCGTACACGGGCATTCGGCTGTATTCCCATTCATTAATTTTCTTCAGCACATCTTCCAGCTTCATGTCGTGTTCCAAGGCTTTCACATCTTGGCGGCTCCGCATGATTTGTTTCACATCGGTGTTGCCAAAATTCACTATATTCTTCAGCACTTCCTTCTCGCTGCTGCCGGCTTGTGTGTCGGTGGTTATGTCTATGGCGTGTTCCAGATCGTTCACCGTCAGCTCGTGGCCACGGCGGGTTATACGTTTGTCAATAATGGAGGTGCTTTTGACAAGAAGCCACACGAAAGGCCGCCAAAACCTACTGAGGTAAAGCATGGGCACAGCCATTAGTTTGCTAAACGAAAGGTAGTTTTGGGTAGCGTAAATCTTAGGTGTCACCTCCGCCAAAAATACAATGATGAAGGTGACAAAAACCACCTGCATTACAAAATAGGCGGTAGATATTAGTATATGTTCCGTGAAGATTTGGGCAAAAAACCATTCCGAAACTATGATGAATGCAATGTTGATGAAATTGTTGGTGATGAGTATAGTTGCCAGTAGGGTCTTTGGCTTGCCTAGCAGGTAGGTAATGGCTTTTGCAGTCTTGGTTTTATCTAAGCCAAACTCGTCAATATTCGATTTTGGTAGGGAGAAAAAAGCATTTTCGCTGCCCGCCACCAAGCCCGAGCAAAAGATGAGCAAAGCCATGATGAGCCCAGCCAAAAGCAGGGTTACAAAATCGGAAGCCTCAAGCGGCCTCAGTATATCCAAAAAGAAAAAGTGGTTGGCAGGGAGGGGGTTGTCCAAAGCGGGTTGCTGTTAGGTGAAAACGTATACCAATTCTTCATATGAATTAGTCTAAAGAACAAGTAGATTGGGCTAATTTATAGTAAGTGTTGGTATTAAAAAGGCGGTTCGATTGGGGCCGCTTCCATGCTGTTGCCCGCGGGCTCTTGTTGGCTTCCGTAAACCCTATTAAAACTACCATCGCCAGGGTTTTCGCGGTCGAGCAGCTCAAAGTGTAGGCAACGAATACTGCGGCGGTGTTGCTCCACCCCATTGGCATCCATAAACTTATCTGATTTTAGCTTCCCTTCTATAAATACCCGCTTGCCTTTGCGTAGCAGTTTCTCGGCCACTTCCGCCTGCCTGTCCCACACTTCTATGTAGTGCCATTCGGTTGTGGTTATACGTTCGCTGTTGCGGTTGGTGAAAGATTCGTTAGTGGCCAAAGTGAATTTGCACACCCTCGAGCCGTTTTCCAAGTGGCGTACCTCCGGGTCTTTACCCAAGTTGCCTATTAAAAATACCTTGTTCATGGTGCTTATAAATGTGAATTAATGCTGAATGGATTCAATAAATTTATCGGTGAGCCGCGATACAGGATAGCTTTTTAGTTTCGTTAATGAAGTTTCAAAAGTAGGGAACTTTTTCAAAACAAAACCTTTTGGGAGTAAAATCTCGAAAAATGTGGCTTCTATTTTCTGGTGGGAAAGGAGGTGGGTGAAACTGATTTGTTGGCCCAGCACTGGTTTTAGTTTGCCCAGTAATGTCTTGATAAAATCATGTTGCAGCAGGGTTGCCCAGTCAAGTTTGGTTTCGCTCTCCAGCAATGGAAATTCATACAGCCCCTGCCACACATCCTTGCCCGTGCGTTGTTGTAGCCACGTGCGTTTGTTATCTGTCAGGTAGAAATAATTGAAGTGGCGGGTGCGGGGTTTGGCATTTGGTGTCTTCACCGGAAGCTGCGTCACCAATCCTTTTTGCAGGGCAACGCAATGCCGGTTGAAGATGCAATCGGGACATAAGGGTTGGGCGGGTTTGCAGTGTGTGGCACCAAATTCCATCACAGCCTGATTATGTGTCCCTGGATTTTTGGCATCCAACAATTCGGTGGCAAGCTTCGCAAAAACCGTAGCACCTTCCGTAGAATTGATTGGTGTATCAATGCTATAAATTCTTGCCAATACACGGTACACATTGCCATCAACTACGGCATATGCCAGCCCAAAAGCCAACGAAGCAATAGCAGCAGCTGTGTATGGCCCTATGCCTTTCAGTTTTTTAATTTCTTCAAATTCATTCGGAAATTTTCCGCCATGATTGGTCACCACCTCTCGAGCAGCGGCCAGCATATTCCGAGCACGGCTGTAGTAGCCCAGCCCTTGCCACAGTTTCATCACCTCATCGTCGGGGGCGGCGGCCAGCTTTTTTAGGGTGGGGTATTTTTCAATGAATTTCAGGTAATAGGGCATCCCCTGTTCCACCCGTGTCTGTTGCAGGATTACCTCCGAAAGCCAGATTTTGTAAGGGTCATTTGTTTCCCGCCAGGGCAGTTCCCTTTTGTTGACCTCATACCATGTTATCAGCTTCCTTGAAAAATTCATTTTACAGCCACAAATCTTTTGTCAGGAAAGGTAGTTTGAACAATTTCTGAAAAATAAACTGCTTACCAATTGAAAATGTGAGGTATCCGATTACCTTTGCTGCCCAATTTTTAAAATCTAAAACCAAAAAAAATGACTAAAGCAGAAGTAATTACTGAAATCGTTAACAAGACTGGCATCGAAAAACCATTGGTGTCTGAGTCGCTCGAGACCTTCTTCAAGGTGATCCGTTCATCAATGACTGAAGGCAAAAACCTTTATTTCCGAGGCTTCGGCAGCTTCATTGTGAAGAAACGTGCCAAAAAGATTGCTCGTAACATTAGCAAGAACACAGCTATCGAAATTCCAGAACATTTCATCCCTTCGTTCAAGCCAGCTAAATCGTTTAGCGAGAAGGTGAAGAAAAATGCAAAGCCTTTACCTAAAGCTCCACGCAAGAAAAAATAAGCGGCCCAGCTAACTGATGAACAGGACACGTTTATTTGCCATAGTAATATGTGCCAGCATCGTGGCTTGCATCTTTTGGGTTGGACGAAAGACCTCTGCTTTTGAGCCCCGCCCCGCAGCAGCCAACGCTCCTGCCAAAGGCAACGCAGCAGAGACAAACGAAAGTTCTTTGAGCCAGGCAGCCCTCAAAAGGCTGAAACCTGAAGCTGCTAGCCGTGTGGCCGAACTCAATGCCATGCTGAACCAGCGAGGAAACGACAAGCAACGTACGGCCCTTTTGGAGCAGTTGAGTTTTGTTTATGATTCCCTTGGCGAGTATGGATTGAGCGGGCTTTATGCTGAAAGGCTGGCAGAAGCTACCAACAACACAGGCACCTGGTTTGTGGCCGCTACCCAGTTCACCAACGCATTGCAGTTTGCACAAAGTGAAAGTGAAAAAGGATTTTACATTAGCGGTGGCAAGAAATCGGCAAGACGAGTGCTTGCAGCAGAACCCGAAAACCTGAAAGCCAAGAACCTGTTGGCCGAATGCATCATTAGTGAAAGCGATGATAGCATTATGACGGTGATACCCATGCTGAAAGCCATTGAGGCAAAAGACAGTAATAACCGACAGGCACTGCACAACTTGGCCATGCTAAGCCGCAAAAGTGGACAAACGGACAAAGCCATAAAACGCTTTACAAAGCTGACAAAATTGGAGCCACTGAACGCGGAATACCATTTCAGTCTTGCCGAACTACTGGAAGAAACCGGCGACAAAAAAGGAGCTTCCGACTCCTACAAAAAATGCCTACCACTGATGAAGGACGGGCCTGAGAAGAAGACCATCGAAAAGAAAGTATTAGAATTACAACCTTAAAAAACAGTTACAACAATGCCAAGCGGTAAAAAACGTAAACGTCATAAAATAGCTACCCACAAAAGGAAAAAACGCCTTAGGAAGAACCGTCACAAGAAGAAGTAACGGTGGATTATATGCCATGTCCCGCTATCCAATGGCGGGGCTCCGATAGCTGTCGGGGTTGCCTTTTTGCAATGTCCAATTTAACCTAATTAAAGGTTTTCACCTTGATGTACGAACTGATTATTGACTCATCGCCCACCACGGGCGTATCTATAGCCCTGTTGAAAGACCGCCGAATGGTGGAATACCAGCAGGTGAGAGGGGATATGCAGCACACTGTGGGCGATATTTACCTTGGGGTTGTCCGCAAGATAATGCCCGGGCACAATGCCGCCTTTGTGGAAGTAGGCCACGAAAAAGAGGGATTCCTCCATTACCTCGACCTTGGTCCACAGCTTCGCAGCTCCATGAAATATTGCGATTTGGTCCGAAAAGGTTCTGCTCCAGGCAGCAACATCACTCATTTCAAAACGGAACCCGACATAGAGAAGACAGGTAAAATAACCCAGGTGCTGGCCAAGAGTAAGCAACTGCTGGTGCAGGTTACCAAAGAGCCTATTTCTACCAAAGGCCCACGCCTTTCCAGTGAGCTTTCATTGCCTGGCACTTATATGGTTCTGGTGCCTTTCAGTAATGCAGTTTCCGTTTCCAAAAAAATAAAGACACAGGAAGAACGCACACGCCTAAAGAAGCTGGCTGAAAGCATCCGTCCGCACAACTTTGGGGTAATAATCCGCACGGTGGCTGAAGAGAAAAGTGTGGCAGAACTGCACAAAGACTTGTTGGACTTGGAAGCCAAATGGCAATTGATGTATGATAAAGTTCGCTTGGCGGATGGCCCCATAAAGGTACATGGCGAAAGCGGACGTACTATCAGCACTATCCGCGACCTCATAAGCGAAGACTTTAGCCAGATAGTGACCAACGACCAACTATTGCTGGATGAAATACAGAGTTACCTGAAAACCCTTGGGCCAGGCAAGGAAAAGATTGCAAAGCTGCACACGGGCAAGATCCCAGTATTTGAGCAATACGAAATAGATAAAAAAATAAAAGCAGCCTTTGGCAAAAATGTCCCGACTACGGGCGGCTCATACTTGGTGATAGAGCATACCGAAGCCATGCACGTGATAGACGTGAACAGTGGCAGCAAAAGCAACAGCGATGCAAACCAAGAGGAGAATGCCCTGAACGTGAACATGGAGGCCGCCTCCGAAATAGCCCGCCAACTGCGGCTGCGAGATATGGGTGGCCTCATTGTATGCGATTTCATAGACCTGCGTAAACCAGAAAACCGCCGCAAAGTATATGAGAAGCTTAAAGAGGAAATGAGCACCGACCGGGCTAAGCATACAATCTTGCCCTTCTCAAAATTTGGCCTGATGGAGATAACCCGCCAACGCGTGAGGCCCGAAGTGAATGTGGTGGTGAACGAGGTGTGCCCACAATGCGAAGGCACGGGCGAAGTGCGGCCAAACATGCTACTGCTCGACAATATCGAGAAAAATATACAGCATTTTGCCAAGGAACTGAACATGAAAACCATCACTCTTATTGTTCACCCATTTGTGGCGGCATACTTAACTAAAGGATTTTGGAGTAGCATACGTCGCCAATGGAAACGCAAACATGGTATAAAAGTAACCGTTGAGGACGACCGCACATTTCACATGGGTCAATGCGTGTTCATGAATAGCATGGGCGAGGAAATGGCGGTTTAGAGAAGTTAAGTGCCAATAGCTATCTGGGTTAAAAAGGCGTGCATCAGAGAAATCAACATTGCGTTTATGCTTAAAAATCTAAGGCTTAATATTGCCTAAAACTAATGAAAAAAAAAATACTCCTATCCACCTTCGCCACCCTGCTCTGTGGCAGCATTTTTTCTTTTCTACACTCTTATCCTACCGGGGCTCCGGAGGGGGTTAGTGGTTCGCCTAATGATGGGGCTAACTGTACTTCTTGCCATGGTGGCACTGCAGCTGCACTGAATGCTATCACTCACAACATTCCTGCTAATGGTTATATGCCTGATAGCAACTACACTATCACCGTAAAACTTAACGGAAGCGGCCGAAAGGGATTCGAGTTCAGCGAACAAGATTCTGCCACAGGCAATATATATGGCAGCTTCACTATCGGAACTGGAAATATGGAAGTAGGCACCAAGTATATTACCCACACAACTTTTATAGGTGGTTCATCCGCTACTTGGCAATTCAAATGGAAAGCACCTTCTTCAGGGAAAGGTAAGGTTCATTTTTATGGAGCTTTTGTTATAGCTAAACCGAATGTTTATACACAGCACCTAAGCATAGCAGAGCAAGGGGCAAGCACTGGTGTTATGGTAGAAACGCAACACCTCTATTCAGTGTTTCCAAACCCTGTTTCTGACAAATTGTTCCTACCATGGAATGATGGTAAAACTCCTATTCAACTTTATGGCCTTTCAGGGAAGCTGGTGTTATCAGCATTGCCACAAGCCACCAACATCGATATGTCTATGCTACCAGCAGGAATCTACTTGTTGAAGCAAGATGAAAAGGTGATGAAGGTAGTGAAGGAGTAATTCTGATTCCACAGCCTATACACATAATCTCCACAGGGAAATGCTTTAGGGGCTGCCTTCGTTAAATTTGCCCTGCTTTTTTATACATGGCCAAGAAGAAAACCGCAGCCAAACCTATAGTTCCAGTCAAGAAAAAGGCTGGCAACAGTGGGCTATTGACAGGAAGCAATAGGCTGGCAATGAAGAAGGTAGTTGGAAGTAAGTCCCTGATAGCTATCGAGACCAAAAAAGGCAAGTCGGTTGCAAAAAAAAAGGCTACTAAAACGGTGAAGCAGATAAAAAAAGTGGTTGGTAAGAAAGGTAAAACCAAACCAGTTGCAAAAAAGAAGGTTGCAAATACAGGGAAGAAGATAAAGAAAGTGGTCGGCCAAAAAAGTAAAGCCAAATCAGTCACAAAGAAGAAGGTCGCTAAAACGGTAAAACCATTAAAAAAAGTTGTTGCCAAAAATCCAAAGGCACTAAGTGGCAAGTCAAACCCTATTGCAAAAAAGAAGATTACGAAAACAGTAAAGCCTCTTACGAAAGTTGTTGGGAAAAAAGATAAATCGAAGGCAAAGCCAGTTAATAAGACCAACAGTGCGAAAGCAAGGAGGCCATTGAAAAAGGTAGCTGCTGGGAGGCCAAAGCTGAAGATGTCTACCCAAAAAGCCAAACAAAAAACTATAGCGAAAAACAAAACAGATGTAGCTAAAAAACCTGTTAAGAAACTTACGAAGCCAAAGACTAAAATTGCAGCCTCGAAAAAGGGGGAAGGCAGTCCACGGTTAACTGGCAGCATTAAGCGAGTGAGAGTTAGCAGTCGGGAGACGGCAATAGCCAAACCTAAAGTGAAGCCAACGAAGCAGGTAAAGCCAGTTGTCCTAACCAAAAGCAAAGCAACTTCAAAAGTAACCAAACCCATTCCACCACCAACAGAACCGAAGAAACAACTAGGCAGGCCAAAGAAAGTAAGGAAAAAAATACGATCTAATAAGGAGCAGCCAATTTTGGTTATTCCCGAAATAAAAATAGTAGAACAAACGGAGATCAAAGAGCTACAAACTAAAAACAAGAAACTAAAAACGGCCACTGCCGACATTACCAAATATAACCCCAGGTCCTCTGTCACACTGAGCGAAGGCGAGGTGCCAGACACTGAACACCAAACTCAAAACGCTCTTATTCCTAACGACAACACCCCCCCAACCGCTGCCGGACACATTATTCCATTGACTGGCCTCTACGAAAACTGGTTTTTGGACTATGCCAGCTACGTGATACTCGAACGTGCCGTTCCAGCTGTGGAAGACGGCCTGAAACCCGTGCAACGCCGCATTCTCCATGCTATGAAAGAGATGGACGATGGGCGGCTAAACAAGGTGGCTAACATCATTGGCCAGAGTATGCAGTATCACCCCCATGGCGATGCCAGCATCGGTGATGCCATAGTGAACCTTGGTCAAAAGGAACTACTTATAGACACACAAGGAAACTGGGGCGATATTAATACAGGCGACTCAGCTGCAGCACCAAGATATATAGAAGCCCGTTTGAGCAAGTTTGCTTTGGACGTTGCTTTCAACCCACAAACTACCAAGTGGCAAGCAAGCTATGATGGTCGCAAAAAAGAACCGATAGCCTTGCCTATGAAGTTCCCATTGCTGTTGGTACAGGGTGTGGAAGGAATTGCGGTAGGATTGAGTACCAAAGTGCTGCCTCACAATTTTTGCGAACTCATCAAAGGCAGTATTGATATACTTAAAGAAAAGAAAGTACACCTCTACCCCGATTTTCCGACAGGGGGGCTGATAGATGTGGCCAACTATAATGATGGAAGGCGGGGCGGCAAAGTGCGGGTGCGAGCAAAAATTGAGGAGCTAGACAAAAAAACATTGGTGATCAGAGAAATCCCATACGGCTGTACCACCACTTCGGTGATTGATAGTATACTAAAGGCCAACGACAGCGGCAAGATAAAAATACGCAAGCTGAACGATAATACCGCCCGTAATGTAGAGATAGTTGTGCATTTAGCTCCAGGTGTCAGCCCTGATATTACGATTGATGCCCTGTATGCTTTCACCGATTGCGAGGTGGGCATTTCGCCCAATGCTTGTGTAATTGCAGGCAACAAACCACAGTTTATTACCGCTACCGACTTACTCCAAATCAGCACTGCAAATACCCTAGAACTACTTAAAAAGGAGCTTGAAATTAAGCTAAATGAACTAAACCAAGACTGGCACTATTCTTCACTGGAAAAGTTATTTATTGAGAAAAGAATATACCGCGATATTGAGGAGTGCGAAAGTTGGGAAGAGGTCCTTACTGCCATTGATAAAGGATTAGCCAAATACAAAAAACTCTTCCGTCGCGATATAACTATGGAGGACATTGCCAGCCTCACCGAAATCCGCATCAAACGCATATCCAAGTTTGACAGTTTTAAGGCCGATGAGCATATAAAAGCTGTGGAGGAAGGCATAGCTCAAGTTAAGCACGACTTGGCTAACCTACGTGATTTTGCCATCAAGTATTTTGAGAATTTATTGAAGAAATATGGCAAGGAACGTGAACGCAAAACAGAGATTCGTACCTTCGACAACATAAAAGCTCAGGTGGTAGCCATTGCCAACCAAAAATTATATGTGAACCGTGTGGAGGGCTTCGTGGGTATTGGCCTGAAAAAAGACGATTACGTATGTGATTGTAGCGAACTGGACGATGTAATAATCTTCCGCAAAGATGGTGTGATGCAGGTGACCCGTGTGGCCGACAAAACTTTTGTGGGCAAAGACATCATCCATGTGGATGTGTTTCGCAAAAATAATGAGCGGATGGTATACAACATGGTATATCAGGACGGAAAAGACAACCTGTGCATGGTGAAACGTTTCAACGTAACGGGCATCACCCGCGATAAGGAATACGATCTCACCAAAGGCAGTAAGGGAAGCCGTGTGATATATTTTAGTGCCAATGCCAACAGTGAAGCGGAGATAGTAACTGTCTTCCTTAGCCCTCACAGCTCAGCTCGGCAAAAGATATTTGACTTTGACTTTGGTATGATTGCCATCAAGGGAAGAAGCTCACAAGGGAATATCCTCAGCCGCCACTTGGTGAAGGCCATTAAGTTCAAGGAAAAAGGAGCAAGCACTATTGGAGGGGTTGATATTTGGTACGATGAAACCATTGGCCGACTTAATACGGACGAGCATGGACGCTTGCTTGGGAGCTTCGACACCAAAGACAGTGTGCTGGTGCTTTATAAAGATGGTAGCTATGAACTTACCACCTTTGAACTTACGAATCGCTATGAGCCCAAAGACATAATCCTCCTAGAACAATACGAGCCTGAAACAGTCATCTCGGCAATCCATTTCGATGCGGAGGCCAAAAATTATTATGTGAAACGTTTTCATGTAGAAACGCAAACGCAAAACAAGAAATTTATATACATAAACGAAGCTGCCGACAGCAAACTGCTGCTTACCTCAACCCTAAAACACCCTCTGGTGAAACTGACCAAAGGCCGCAAGAAAAATGAATCAATAACAGAGACACTTGACCTAAGCGAATTTATAGATGTGAAAGGTTGGAAAGCCAATGGAAATCGATTGGCAACCGGAAAAGATTATTTGGATGTATCGCTGCTGCATCCCAAGCCAGAACTGGAAAAGGCCGAACCCAAATTAGGCAAAGAAGTAGTGTTTGAACTGGAAAAGGCCGATAACCTATATCTGGAGATGCCTAAATTAAAGGAGTTCAAAGGATATAAGCCGGCCGAGAAGAAAGTATCAATGAATCCGAAGGACATTAAACAGGGAAATTTGTTTTAGTCTTTTAAGGTTTAGGTATACTAATCGCCCGTTTAGGGATTGTATCTGGAAAATTGAAGGGGAATGTCTGAATATTATTCTATTCAAGTTGGCTAAACAACTTCGCGATGTTTATCCGGATTCGTTTTTTTTAACCCATTTGCGACCCAAAAGCTCAAAGCCCTATCTTGCACCATGAAAGCCACTTAAACCCAATTCTTCAACCATGTATAAATTTATTCAAAGCAAAAAAACAATCGCTACATTTGTATTGGTTGCATCTATTGCTGCCAACTACATTGCTCAGTCATACTCAAGTGGTGCCCCAGGCGGTAACGGATATACGAACGCCCCCGGTGATGGCAACTGCACAAGTTGCCACAGTGGTGCAGGCTTGCAAACCAGTGGTGTTACTCACAGTAAAATCTCTCTTGGGTTCAGCACAGGTACGTTGGAATACATTCCTGATTCTGCTTATACAGTTTCTATATCGGTAAGCCATGGTTCTTTCAATAAATTCGGCTTTGAAACGACCGTGTTGGACAAGAATAATAAAATAATTGGTATACTCACAGCAGGAAGTGGCAATCAAAAACTAACTGCCAACTCTAGGGATTACCTTACCCATACCTCATCAGGAACTACTGGAAGCAGTGGTGCCAAGACTTGGGACTTTACTTGGAAAGCCCCCTCAACCAATGTTGGCGATGTGACCTTTTACATGTGTGTAAATACTGCAAATGGAAGCGGAAATGGTGGCGATTCAATTTTCGCCAAAAAATTCACTATCACACCTAGTAGCAAGCTGCCCGCTACCAACTTTGGAGTGAGCAGCAAAAGCATTTGCATAGGCGACACTCTTTACTGCTCTGACAGCAGCACCAACAACCCTACCGCTTGGAGTTGGGCTGTGACTCCTACTACGGGCATCACTCCTTCACCAACTTCTACCGTCCAGAACCCTAAGTTTGTTTTTTCAAAAGCGGCTACCTACAAAGTAAAGTTGACTGCAACAAATGGCAAAGGCAAAGGTCAACCAGACTCGACAACCATAGTAGTATTTGCACCGCCAACCATCAGTCTTACTTCGCCCAAAACCACCATATGCCAAGGCGGTATTGTGTACCTAAAAGCTACCTATACCTCAGGCAGCACTGTTTTGTGGAATACAGGCAGCAATGCCGACTCCATCAGTGTTGACACTGCTGGAACTTATTCGGCTGTGGCCACGAATGGAAGTGGCTGCACGGCCACTAGCAACGGCATCACCATCAATGTTAGTCCGCTGCCCCAGGTTTCGCTCTCTCAAACCACATCGGGTAATAGCTTTTGCTCAAAAGATACTATAACATTTGCAGCCACTGCTGGCATGAGTTCTTACAATTTTATGGTAAATGCCACGTCGATGCAGAATAGCACTTCCGACATCTACAAACTAACAGGAATGTCTGGTTCACTTGACGTTACAGTAGTGGCAGATAGCAATGGATGCAGTAGCAATACCAGCAACACTGTAAATGTTAACCCAACTGCACAATTGGGAGGACCATCGGCCAGTTGCCAATCGGTAAGCAGTACCAGCATCACTTGGGGATGGACAGCCGTGAACGGAGCCACAGGCTACGAAGTGAGTGAGGACGGTGGAACTACATGGATAACACCGAGCAGCGGCAGCACTGGCACTACCCACGGAAAAACCGGTCTGAATAGCGGTCAATCATATAACATCCTTATCAGAGCTACCGACAATGCTCCTTGCAACAGGGGTAAGGTAACCAGCATTTCATGTTTCACTGGTACTTGTGTTACCACGACTTACCAAGTTAAAAACAACACCACCGCTTGCGAAGGCAAGCAGGATACCATAACTGTTACACCTGGAAACGCTACCAAATTTGGCATCACCTACAATGGCGGATCAGCCACCGCGAGCACCAAATTCATCTACACAGTGGCGAATGGTGCTAATGTTATTCCTGTCGAAATTTTTGACTCAGCTCAGTTGGGTTGCCCTACAGCCAAATTCAATGTGACCGTAAATAGCTATAAACCTACTACCCCAACATTGACCCCTGACAAAGCCAAGGTATGTATGCCAAAGGATGCACCTGTTACCTTCACTGTTACTCCAGCGGGTGGTAATTCCTATAAGCTTTATGATAGCCTTGGGAAAGAGTTAACCACTATCAGTAGTGGAAATACCTACCAATCGAGTGATGAAACAGAGTTGATGAAATTGAAGAAAGCCACCCAGTTGGATGCTAGTGGCTGCGAGAGCAATCCCTCAGTCAATGTAAGTGTGCAAGTGGTTACCGACCCCAAACTTACGCTGACCTCAACCTTGCTTGATGGCGGTTACACTTACCAGTTCATTCAAACAAACAATGGAGGCTACCAAGCCGGCTGGACTTATGGCGATGGCGACATAGGCAGCGGAGACAGCGTAACTCACAAATACACCAAGAATGGCCTAGCCATAGTGGAAGTAAGCATCACCAAAGACGGGTGTAAATACAGAGCCTCCGATTCCCTCACAATTGTAAAAGTGGGGATGGCCACCTTGCAAGAAAATAATCGAGTGTACCCAAATCCTTTCGCAAACGAGGTGATTTTGGAACTTGAAGCCCCCGCAAAAAGCGTTATTATGTTCGATGCACAGGGCAGGGTTGTAATTAAACTATCAGAAAATGAGCTTAATGGAAAATATTTTATTTCGCTTGCAACCACACCCCTACCTTTTGGTGTCTACCTATTACAAACCGAGACAGAAAACGGGACATTTTCCCGCCGACTTGTTAAGGTTTCCGAATAAGAATTCAGTGGTTTTAGGTTAGGCAATAATTACTGAAGGCCCGGTCTGATAAGGCCGGGCTTCTTTTTTTATAAAATTTTATGAAGGGCGTCGCAGCATCTCAGCACCGTCTGGTAACATTCTTCAAAGTCATCTGCGTTGCCAAACCAAGGGTCGGCCACATCATTGCCTTGTCCTTGGCTGTCGTGGTTTCTTAAAAGCTCTATAGTTGGGGCTGATGGTGCTCCTGATTTTTGATAAACCGACAAGGTGTCTTGCAGGTTGGCCTGATCCATCACTAAAATGTGATCGTAGTTTTCAAAATCTACCGCTTTCAGTTGCCTGCCCTTGTGGCTCATTGGAATATTGTGTTTTTCGGCTACCGCAATGGTTCGCGGGTCGGGGTTTTCGCCCACATGGTAGTTGGCAGTTCCGCAAGAGTCTGCTCGTATATCCAAACCTTTGTCATTAGCCAATTGGTTGAACAAGGCCTCAGCCAGAGGTGAACGGCAAATATTTCCCAAACAAACAAACAAGATTTTTTTCATTTTGGCTACGATAATAGGCCAAGCAGTTTTTTAGCCCACTTTTGTGGTTTCAAATAAACATTCCACCATGTCGGTAATACCGTTGCTTGCCAGTTCCCTTGGATTAAGGGATGGGTCGGCCAACAGTGCTCTTGCTAAACAAAAAGCGGCAAAAAAGGATGCCAAGGCAATCAAAGAACTGGTCGAAAATTTGTTTGGCAAAAAACAAGACATCGCCAGCGATTGCATAAAGGTGTTGTATGAGGCCGGGTATGAAAAACCAGCCCTTTTGGTGGGCTACCACAACGAATTCATCTCCCTATTGCAGCACAAAAATAACCGCCTAGCTTCGGGAGCCATGATAGCACTGCACTGCATCTCGAAGCTTGAGCCAGAATCTATTTACAAGACATCATAAATGCGGCAGACATTGGTTCTGTGATTACCCGTGACCATGTCGTGGGCATTTTGATAACGCTTTGCAAATCCAAGAAATACAAACATGAATGCATGGCACTTTTGCTGGACCAATTAGGCAAATGCCCAACCAATCAGCTACCCGCCTATGCCGAAAATGCACAATCCATAGTGGCCGTAGAATATCGAGAAATATTTGCCAAGACATTGACCAACAGGCTGCACGAAATAGATAAAGACAGTAAACGCAAGCGGGTAGAGATGTTTTTGGTCAGGCTAGCCAAGGCAAAATAGTCGCTAAGAAAAAACTCAATGCTGGGGATTAATCCTAAAGGCAAAACGGCTTACCTTTGCACCCCTAATTTTTTAGTGAGATGCCCCAAAGTCAGTTTGTTATCCATATCCCTAAACTGAAAGAAGGGAAAAACCATCTTTCATTTGAAATAGGACCTAGTTTCTTTGACGGCAAGGAATTTTCGATCATTCAGGAAGCAGACATAAAAGCCGAAGTGCAGTTTGACAAAGGAGAGATGGCTCACAAACTACATTTTAGCGTAGCTGGAAAAGTGAAGCTTAGCTGCGACCGTTGCATGGAAATGATTTTTATTCCACTGGAAAACAAGGAGGTAATAGTGGCAAAAGAAGGAGGTAGCGATGACGATGACGAAGTAATAAATGTGAACCGTGGCAACCAGAGCATTGATTTGGAACCTTTGATTTACGATATTATCACTACCGCAATTCCTCTAAGGATAAGCTGCGAAATGGATGGAGCTGAGAAGAACTGCAACGAAGAAGCACTGCAACGAATTGAAAATCTGAGCACCAAAGACATAGAACCTGAAAGTAGAATTGGACTTTGGGATAAACTGAGAGAAATGTGCTAATTCGATAATTCGAAAATAAAATATAGAGAAACCAATCAACAAGTAAAAGACTCCATCGAGTAAATATATAAACAACACTAACGATTTCAACTAAAATAAGACATGCCAAATCCAAAAAGAAAAATAAGCAAAAGTCGCCGCGACAAACGCCGCACCCACCACGGAATAGAAGGCAAAGCCCTTTTTCATGACCCACAGACTGGCGACGTAAGCCTTTACCACCGTGTGAACCTAGAAACAGGCATGTACCGTGGCAACAAGGTGATGAAGGGTCGCAACGAAGCCTAACCCATGCTGAGAATCGGCCTTGACATCATGGGGGGAGATTTCGCCCCACGAGAAGCCGTATTGGGAGCCGTGCAAGCCCGGGAAGAACTTGGCGAAAGGCTTCATATTGACCTTATCGGCGACCGAGATGCCGCAATGGAAATAGTGAAGGAGGCTGGGGCAAACCCCATTGACTTCGACTATGTACATACCACGGAAGTCATTGGCTACAACGACCACCCAACAAAGGCCATCATGCAAAAGAAAAACTCAAGCATAGCCTTGGGTTTCGAATTGCTGAAGGAACGCAAGATTGATGCTTTTGTTGGGGCTGGAAATACCGGGGCAATGCTGGTTGGAGCTATCTACAGTGTGAAGCCAATCGAAGGAATTATCCGCCCCACAATAGCTACCATCATTCCTAAACTGGATGGCAAAATTGGGTTGCTGCTGGATGTTGGAGCTAACGCTGACTGTAGGCCAGATGTGCTTTTTCAATTTGGATTGCTGGGTTCTATCTTTTGTCAACTGGTACATAAAATGGAAAATCCTCGTGTGGGATTACTGAACATTGGTGAGGAAAAAGAAAAAGGCAACCTAGCCACGCAAGCGGCCTACCAATTGATGGAAGGTAACGAACAATATAATTTCACCGGGAACATAGAAGGTCGTGACATTTTTGATGATAAGGCCGACGTAGTGGTATGTGACGGTTTCACCGGTAATGTGGTGTTGAAAGCCTGCGAATCCTTTTTTTATATTATGAAAAAGAAAGGTGCCAGCAATGATTTTCTCGACCGATTTAACTACGAAGACTATGGCGGCACTCCTATTTTGGGAGTGAATGCACCCGTCATCATCGGCCACGGCATTAGCAATGCCAAGGCTTTCAAAAATATGATTAAGCTAGCCAAAGACATGGTGGACACCAAGCTTTGCGAGAACATAAAAGCCTCTTTCTAAACAGGGCGGTGAATTCGCCAATACCAACTGCCGACGGAAGCCACACGCTTTTCAGCCACCAATTTCAGGCACACTATCACTCGCTTCACGGAGCAGTGCAAGAAAGTAACCATGTGTTTATCCAAAACGGACTGAAGCATTATTGCCAAAAAAACCTCTGGGCTGAATCGAAAGAAACTATAAACCATAACCCGAGGACAATAAACATCCTTGAAATGGGGTTTGGCACTGGACTAAATGCCCTACTGGCCTATCAATATGCCCAAGAACACAGGCTGAACCTTCAGTACACCGCCATCGAACTATTTCCTATCAGCCTTGAAGCGGTTAAAGAACTCAATTACCCTCAAAAGGAAATTTTGATGCAAATGCACCAGGCTGATTGGGAGAACCCTATCGAAATTTCCAAGGGTTTTGATTTAATAAAACACAACGACGATATAAATAACTCACCTCTCACCACTTCCAGCTTCGAGCTCATCTTCTACGATGCTTTTTCGCCTGCTGAACAAACCGAACTTTGGAGCCTGTCCATTTTTGAAAAACTATATGCGGCCTGTGCTATCCAAGCTATGCTGGTAACATACTGTGCGAAGGGTGTGGTTAGGCGAAACATGCAAGCTGCTGGCTTTGAAGTGGAAAGAATACCCGGCCCACCCGGCAAACGAGAAATGCTTCGGGCAACAAAAAATAGTTAGGCATGGTTCTCGTAATCACTGTACAACAATACTAATCCTCACTATATGAAATCGTTCAGAACCCTGCTTCTCTCATTCCTTTTCCTACCACTATTGACCCAAGCTCAGGAGATAAACTTTTATGAGGGGGACTTTGAAACTGCATCAGCCAAGGCAGTCCGGGAAAACAAAGCAGTGATGGTATTTTTGTACAGCACTACCTGTGGCTATTGCAAGTATTCGCAGGAAGTAATATTTAAACGGGATACTGCTTACACTATATTAAACGCACAGTTTATTTGCCTAAAAATAGAACTAAAAAGCAAAGAAGGCCGAAAGCTGAGAAATGAGAACCAGCCTGAGGCCACTCCTTGCTACCTCTTCTTTGATAGCAAAGGCAAACTTCTGCTAATGATGGATAGCTTTCTCACAGCCAAAGAGCTGGCTACACAAGCCAACAAAGCCTTGAAAAAGAAGAAACGAGGATTTTAATTGGACCTCCAAGTTGGCTTAATAGTATACTACAAAAGAGGAGTAGAGCTTTGTGGGGATACTGATATTATTTCTTAACCACTCTACTGGTTTTAGTACTAGTTTTTAGGGGGTACATACAAGCGGACAATTCAGATGATAGTATGTTGGTGTTCCTACCATCACTATTAATCCTGATCAGAGGTGAACCTCGTCCCAAGACCACTCAAATTGACAACTGCCATAGTGCTGCTGGCCTTGGCTATTAGTATTTGGTTAGCTAAAGCTGGCGACAATGGATTGTGCGACTCCAGATTCCCAACTCCAGACTCCCAACTTTTTGTCCATATTTCTGCTTCGCAAAAAATAAGGTTCTGCCCAGGCTTTATCACCCATCCTTTTGCCCATACTTGTTGGCCAATGCCAGGGTTTAGGTAAGAAATACGCAAATCGGCTGTGAAAACAACTTGATCTACATCCACCAACGAATAAGCTGCAAAGCCCATCACCAAATCGGCAAAGGTGGCCGTGGCTCCTCCATGCACAAAACCTGTTTGTTGTTTAATGCTTTCGATGATGGGCATCTGCCCTTCCACAAGCCCGGCTTCAATCTTGGTAAGTTCAAAGCCAATAAAGTTCATGAAATGCTGGCCTTGCAGCTTGCCACGAATCATGTCGGCAAAGGCGAGGTTTTTTGGGGTAAAGTTCAATGTGGGAATATGCTTATTTGCTAATGTGTTTCAATTTGTTGATGTGTCTGCCAAGTATGACACTTTGCTGCATCTTCGAATTAGCATTTCAGCCTATCATGCAATCGGCATATCATCACATTGACCTACGGCCATCCAAGCCATCAGCCCCATACCGGTTTCTAGGGCGGTCTCATCAATGTCGAAGGTGGGTGTGTGAACGGAGGAAATAATTCCCAAGGCTTCATTTCGTGTTCCAAGGCGGTAAAAACATGCAGGGATTGCTTGGCTATAATAGCTGAAATCTTCTGCTGCCATCCATATATCTATTTCCAGCACGTTTTCTTTTCCAAGATACGTTTCGGCCTTGGCTATAGCAGCTTCGGTGAGTACCACATCATTGATAAGGTGAGGGTATCCGCGTTCAATTTGTAAATCAATAGAACCACCCATGGAAGTGGCAGTGCTTTCGCAAATGGCACGTATATGCTTGTGTGCTTCATCTCGCCAAGCTTCATCGAGGGTGCGGAAAGTGCCTTCCATATATACTTCGTTAGGAATGACATTGGTGGCACCATTGGCTATTACTTTTCCTATACTTAGTACGGAAGGAACAATGGGTTTGCTCCTACGGCTCACCACTTGTTGCAAAGCTGTGATTATATTGGCAGCAATAAGTATAGGGTCTATATTCAAATGGGGCATGGCCCCGTGGCCACCTTTGCCGTGCACGGTCATGTATATTTCATCGGTGCTAGCCATATATAATCCTTTCCTGAATCCAACCTTTCCTGCTTGAATAAATGGCATCACATGTTGGCCGTAGATAGATTGTGGAGCAGGGTTAAACAAAACACCTTCTTCTATCAGAAGTGAAGCTCCACCAGGTAGTTTTTCCTCGCCCGGTTGAAAGATGAGTTTTACAGTTCCTTCCCAATCAGCCTTCGTTTCGTTCAATATGCGGGCAGCACCAAGAAGACTGCTGGTATGCACATCGTGGCCACATGCATGCATTACTCCAGGCATGGTACTTTTATATTCACAGTTGTTCAGTTCTTGAATGGGCAGGGCATCCAGATCACCCCGAAGTGCCACAGTTCTACTTTGAGGATTCTTGCCTTCTATTAGTGCCACTATGCCTGTTTTAGCCATTCGTTTTCTGTCGGTAATGCCAATTTTATCCAGTTCTGATTCTACAAATTTGGCTGTTTCATGCTCATCAAAGCTCAGTTCAGGATGAGCATGCAGATGCCTACGTATGCGGCGTACATCTTCAAAGTATAGCTTTGAGAGTTCTTGTATTTTGTTGAGTAATGCCATAAATTATACAGCTACTGCAAGGTTTTCAAGCATGTCTCTGGTCATTTCATCCAATCCAAATTCGGGTTTCCAGCCCCAGTGCTGGCGGGCTTCACTGTCTTCAATGCTTTCTGGCCATCCTGCCGCAATGGCCTGCCGGGGGTCGGTATCCTTATAACTAATTTGAAATCCGGATATATGTTTTTCAATGCTTTTAGCTACATCATACGGATTGAAACTCATGCCAGCAAAATTGTAGCTGCTGCGAATCTTCACCTGCTCAGCCGGTGCATCCATCAGTTGCAACGTGCCACGAATTGCATCGGGCATATACATCATGGGCAAGGTAGTGTCAGCCTTCAAGAAACATTCATACGATTTGTTTCGTAATGCTTCGTGATAGATATGCACGGCATAATCCGTTGTGCCGCCTCCCGGTGCCGATTTCCATCCGATAAGTCCTGGGTAGCGGATGCTACGAACATCCAAGCCATATTTTAAGAAATAATATTCACAGAGTCGTTCACCAGCCAATTTGGTGATGCCGTATATAGTTGTAGGCTCGGTAATAGTGCACTGGGGCGTAAGAACCCTTGGGGTGCTAGGGCCAAATACCGCGATGCTGCTGGGCCAATAGACCTTACTAAATTTGAAATCCAATGCAGCATCCAACACTATCTGAAGGCTTTTCATGTTTAGCTTCCATGCAAAGCGATGGTCTTTTTCGGCGATAGCACTCAGTAGGGCTGCCAGCAGGTACACTTGGGTTACTTCATACTTTTTCACTACATCGGTGAAATGGTATTTGTCAAGTATATCAAGTGTTTCAAACGGGCCATCACTTGAATGGCTTTCAGGTGCTTTCAGGTCACTAGCAATCACGTTTGCGTTGCCATGCACTTTACGCAGCTCGGCTACCAACTCAGTACCTATCTGTCCATTACTGCCTACCACCAATATTCTTTCTGTTCGCATAATGCTGCAATTTTACACCTAAAATGGTGATTTGTTGATCAACAATTCCAAGAAAAATTCATTGATTTGAAAATGTGCTTTTAGCAATCTCTCAGACTTAAGAAAAACCGCCATCTTTTCGACCCCATTCTTAAAACTATCTTGACAATATGATTCTCACTCCTCCTTTCCGTGGCATTGCTTAAACTTCTTGCCACTTCCGCAGGGGCAGGGGTCGTTGCGGCCTACCTTGATGATGCCTTTCACCTGCTGGGGCTTGGGTGGTGCATCGGCTGTACTACTGGTATTGAATTGAGGAGCTTGTCCTGCAACATCGCTGCGGCTGGTTTGTAATCGGGGTTGTTGTTTCTGGGATGGCTGTCTACTCTCACGCATGTTATCTTGTCCTTCCACAATGCCTTTGCAAAGCATACTCACCGTATCACTATTCACTCGGGCTATCATGGCTTTGAATAGGTTGTATGATTCCAGTTTGTATATCAGTAGCGGGTCTTTTTGTTCTAACGAAGCATTGTAAACCGCTTGTTTCAGTTCGTCTAATTCACGAAGATGTTCCTTCCATTCTTCATCAATCATGGCCAATACCGCGAAGCGTTCAAAACCATAAACCAATTCACGGGCTTGATTGGCCATGGCCTTATCCATATCTACCGAAACATTGAAATTCCGATGCCCGTCAGTGAAGGGAACGCCGAGAAACTTTATATGTTGCCCATTTTCCTGTCTAATGTTTTGCACTACTGGCCAAGCCTTTGTCACTATGTTGTCGTTTTTGCGTTTGTAAAATGCACGAAGTTGGTCGAAAAGTTCCTGTACCATCGCATCGTCATTGGCTTTGGCAAATGTCTCTGCATCTATAGCTGGTTCAAAAGCCGTGAGACGAAGCATCTCCAATTTCATTCCCTCCAAATCGTTGTCGGGCTTGAAAGCGTTCACTGTGTCTTCGCAAAAATCGTAGAACATATTGTTCACGTCCAGCGATAGCTTTTCGCCAAACAATGCATTGCGGCGGCGGGTATATATCACCGTCCGCTGATTGTTCATCACATCGTCAAATTCCAGCAAGCGTTTCCGTATGCCAAAGTTGTTCTGCTCCACTTTCTTCTGTGCTCGTTCTATACTCTTCGAAATCATGCTGTGCTGAATGTCTTCACCCTCTTTCATACCCAGCCTGTCCATGATGCTGGCTATACGTTCGCTGCCAAACATTCGCATCAAATCATCTTCCAACGAAATATAAAACTTGCTCGTTCCGGGGTCACCTTGCCTACCTGCACGACCACGCAACTGTCTGTCCACACGACGGCTCTCATGACGCTCTGTACCTACAATTGCCAGACCTCCAGATTCCTTAACCCCAGGCCCTAGTTTTATATCCGTACCACGACCAGCCATGTTGGTACTGATGGTTACCGTTCCAGGCAAACCAGCCTCACCCACCACCTGTGCTTCTCGCTGATGCTGCTTTGCGTTCAATACATTGTGTTTTACTTTGCGAAGTGTGAGCATCCTGCCCAACAATTCGCTCACCTCTACCGATGTAGTTCCCACCAGCACCGGCCTTCTGGCATCTTGCAGTTTGATTATTTCATCAATTACTGCATTATACTTTTCTCGTTTTGTTTTATAGATAATGTCGTTATCGTCTTTGCGGCTCATGGGGCGATTGGTTGGTACAACAACCACATCCAATTTGTATATTTCCCAGAACTCGCCAGCCTCTGTTTCGGCAGTACCCGTCATGCCGCAAAGCTTATGATACATGCGGAAGAAGTTTTGCAAAGTGATGGTGGCATAGGTCTGTGTAGCCGCTTCCACTTTTACGTTTTCCTTGGCTTCCAAGGCCTGATGAAGCCCATCACTGTAGCGGCGGCCATCCATCACCCTGCCCGTCTGTTCGTCTACTATTTTTATCTTGCTATCTTGTATAATGTATTCTATATCTCGCTCAAACAGGGTGTAGGCTTTCAGCAGTTGCTGCACCGAATGGATGCGATCGCTTTTCAGCGAGAAGTCACGCATTAACTCTTCTTTGCAAATGCGTTTTTCTTCATCTGTGCCTTCACCTTTTTCTATTTCGGCAATAGCAGCCCCCACATCAGGCATGATAAAAAAATGGGGGTCTTCGCCACCGGCAGTTATCAATTCAATTCCTTTCTCCTTCAGCTCTACCGAATTACTTTTTTCGTCAATCACAAAGTATAAAGCTTCGTCCACTTCGGGCATCCTTTTCTGTTGGTCAGCTAGGTAAGTGTTCTCCGCCTTCATCAGGGTTTGCCTCATACTTTGCTCGCTCAGGTATTTTATCAGGTTCTTGTTTTTGGGCAAACCACGGTGGCAACGCACCAGTAGTTTTCCTGCTTCTTCTTCCTTCTTGTTGTCTTTGTTTGCCTCTACCTCTGCATATAATTTTTTGCAATCAATCAAAGCTGTGTTGATATACTTTTTTTGTGCTTCCACCAACTTCTCAATTCGAGGTTTCAGTGCATGAAACTCTTGCTGCTCGCCTTTGGGCACAGGACCAGAAATTATCAGAGGTGTACGTGCATCGTCAATCAACACACTGTCCACCTCATCCACCATTGCGAAGTGGTGTTTGCGTTGCACAAGGTCGTCTGTATCGCGGCTCATGTTGTCACGCAGGTAGTCGAAGCCAAACTCGTTGTTGGTGCCGTATGTAATGTCGGCCATGTATGCCTTGCGTCGTTCTTCGCTGTTGGGTTCGTGGTAGTCTATGCAATCCGTCCGTAGGCCATGAAAGTTGAAAATTGGGCCATTCCATTCGCAGTCACGTCGGGCCAGATAGTCGTTCACCGTCACCAGATGGACACCGTTTCCGGCTAGTGCATTCAAGAAAGAAGGAAGTGTACTTACCAGCGTTTTTCCTTCGCCCGTTGCCATCTCTGCTATCTTGCCGCTGTGCAGTACCATTCCGCCCATTAGCTGCACATCGTAGTGAACCATGTTCCAAGTAACTATGTTTCCGGCAGCATCCCATGAGTTTTTGTAGATGGCTTTATCGCCTTCAATTCGAACAAAATCTTTTTCGATGGCCAGTTCCTTGTCATATTCAGTTGCGGTAACAGGCAGTTCGGTATTTTCGCTGAAACGCCTTGCGGTATCCTTCACAATGGCGAAGGCTTCGGGCAATATTTGCAGCAGCACCACTTCCAGTTCTTTGTCACGTTCTTTCACCAAGCGATCTATTTCGGCGAAGGTGTTGTCCTTCTCCTCAATGTCCATTTCGGGGTTCTCGTCCACCGATAGCCTCAGGGCTGCCATTTCTTTGTCAATGTCTGACAGATGGTCAGTTATGCGTTGTTTCAGTTCAAGGGTTTTGGCCCTCAGTTGGTCGTGGGTGAAATTGGCATACTCCGCAAAGTGGCGGTTTATTTCCTCTACTTTTGGGTAGAGGTCTTTCAGGTCTTTGTCGGTCTTGGAGCCACCGAAAACCTTGGATATGCCTTTGAGTAGTGAACCTAACATGTTGTCTTTGTTTGTGTGAAAAAGGGATGCGAAAATAGTTGATTCGTTAATTTGCCGATTCGTTAATTGGGCAATGTGCTGATGCCTTTGACTTTCAACAAGAAAACCAAAAACGGATAGCGGTAAAAAAGGCAGGCATCAATTGTGTTAATTGCTCGATTTCCATTTCCACCCTACATTCGCAACCTTTAACCCTAAAAATTATGAAACTAATTACTAAATCGTTAGCCATGCTGTTGATAGCAACAGTATGCACCGCCTACACAGGCAATGCTCAAGCATTTGAAAAAGGAAAGTCGTATGCATCACTTGGTTACGGTTTTCAGCTTCTACCTGTTAAATCACTTTTCAAAGTCTATCAAGATGAATTAGGATTTAAGGTGAAAGGTATGGGGCCATTTGCGATGAAGTATGAATATGCCATAACTGATAAAGTTGGCATTGGCTT
>SHWZ01000033.1 GCA_009693575.1 Flavobacteriaceae bacterium
TTCATTTTCGATTTCAGATGGGCACATCTCAGCCTTTGGTGCGAGCATTTCTCCGACAAGGAGTTTTTGTATCATGTTTACTTGATTCCATTTACCTATTTTGATGATATGCTTTTCGGTGCCAAGTTGGCAACGGTCATCATGGCAAGCATTGTCTTTGTTTCATTTTACAGGATACTGCAACTGAACAATATAAAACATGCGTGGTTTTGGCTGTTGTTGCTTTCGGCATCGGGCGGATATTTCCTCTACCGTGTCAATGTACTACGTCCCCAAGGTTTGTCCATTGTATTTGTGCTGTGGTCGCTCCACTATATTTTGAACAGAAAAAATTGGCAATTGGCAGTACTTTGCTTTGTATATACATTTAGCTATACTGCCTATCATTTGCCTTTCGTATTTGCCTGCATCGTTTATTTCCATTCTTTGCTATTTGAGAAAGAAAACCATTGGAAAACTCCTTTAATTGCTTTGGGTGCAACCTTGGCGGGGATGCTGTGTTCCCCCTTCTTTCCCAATAATATTACATTCTTTTACCTGCAAAATTTTTATATATTGTGGCAAGGAACGGCTGGTCAGGTGAACTTGCATATGGGCGGGGAGTTCGCACCCATGGATACGCAGCAGCTCATCATTGTCAACATGACGGTGGTGCTCTCCTTTATCGCTGCATTTTTTATGGCCATGTATGTCAAGCAGAAATGGGACAATAAAACGCTATCCTTATTTCTCGTTTCACTTTCCTTAATCTTTCTGACCTGTTTGTCCAAGCGTTTTGCAGAGTATTCCGTTCCAGTCTCTTTGCTTTTCTGTGCTTTTTTCTTCAGTCCGCTTTGGGAGGGATTGAATACCACAACTATCGGATGGAAAAAATGGAGAATTCCTTCGGCTGCCCTTGCTTTCGTGGGCATTATGATGCTTGCTTACAATTCCTATATCAATACCATTGACGAATTTAATGATGTACGGCCATCAGGCTTAAAGGAAGCAGCGATATGGCTGAAAGAAAATACCGACAGCAACGAACTTGTATATACTGCCGACTGGGACGATGCACCCGAATTGTTTTACTTCAACCACCGGAACAGGTTTCTTGTTTTCCTAGATCCAAACTTTATGTATTATTGGAATTCAAGCATATGGGAAAAATGGGATTCTCTGTCCAACGGGCATTATGGCACTAACACCTATGATGTATTAAAGAATGACTTTCATATTCGTTATGGTGTTGCCACGCAGGAGTTCGTCCAACTCAAACAAATTATATTCAATGATTCGCGAATGAAGATTGTATGCCATACACCTGCTGCGTATGTATTTAGCCTAGACACAATAGTAAAAAACTAATTCGCAGTTGAGTCGCTTACCAGAGTAATCAATTATCATATCCCAGCACAGGGCTAAGCCAGCGTTCTGCTGCAGTTAAGTCCATGCCTTTGCGTTTGGCATAGTCTTCCACTTGGTCTTTGTATATTTTACCCAAACCAAAATACTTGCTGTCAGGGTGTGAGAAGTACCAGCCGCTCACACTACTTGCAGGCCACATAGCAAAACTTTCGGTGAGGGATATGCCTGCCTTTTTTTCTACATCCAAAAGTTCCCACAGGGTTGCTTTTTCGGTATGGTCGGGGCAGGCGGGGTAGCCGGGAGCCGGGCGTATGCCTTGGTAATCCTCGTGTATCAGTTGGTCGTTTGTACAGTTTTCGTTTGGGGCATACCCCCACAATTCTTTTCGAACCTTTTCGTGCATGGTTTCGGCAAAGGCTTCAGCGAGACGGTCGGCCAAGGCTTTCAATAATATGCTGTTGTAGTCGTCGTGGTCGGCCTCAAATTTCTCTACCCATTTTTCTATCCCAATGCCAGCAGTTACCGCAAATGCACCTATGTAATCTTTCTTCCCAGTTTCTTTGGGTGCAATAAAATCGGTTAATGAAATATTCGGAATTCTATCACCCTTTTGCCCTTGCTGACGGAGTTGGTGGAGCACGGTTCCATTCTCCAAATGTATATCATCACCATCGCCATTGGCTTCAAACAAACCAATAACTGCTCGTGCTGTTAGCCATTTTTCAGCTACCACTTTATCTAAAAGTTCGTTGGCATCGTCAAACAATTTTTTAGCTTCAACACCTACGGTCTCATTCTCAAAAATCTTTGGGTATTTGCCCTGCAATTCCCAAGTGGAGAAGAAAGGAGTCCAGTCAATGTTCTTGCGTATCTCCGCTAAATCATACTCATCAAACACGGTGATACCGGGCTTGGCTGGAACGCTTGGCTCAAAGTTATTCCAATCAATTTTGAAATGGTTTGCCCTTGCTTTTTGTATATCAATCCAATTCTTGTCCTGCTTGCGGTTTTTGTGGTCTTCACGCAGTTGGGCATATTCATCCTTTATCTTTTTATGGAAATTGTTGTATGAATCTTCGCCTAACAGACTGCCTGCAACAGGCACACTGCGGCTTGCATCCAGCACATGCACTACTGCACCGCTATAATTTTGGTCAATCTTTACAGCGGCATGTATGCGGCTAGTGGTGGCACCACCTATCAGCAAAGGCACTTTGAATTCCAATCGCTCCATTTCTTTGGCAACATGCACCATCTCATCGAGGGAGGGTGTTATCAATCCACTCAGCCCTATGATATCTGCATTAATTTCCTTGGCTTTCGCCAAAATTTTATCACAGGAAACCATCACCCCCATATCTATTATTTCGTAATTATTGCAAGCCAAAACAACGCCCACTATATTCTTTCCAATGTCGTGTACGTCACCCTTTACAGTTGCTAATAATATTTTTCCTTGGGCAGTTGAGTTGCCCGAATCTAGCTTTTCCTGTTCGATGTATGGAGTTAAAACGGCCACTGCTTTCTTCATCACCCTCGCACTTTTCACTACTTGAGGCAGGAACATTTTACCAGCCCCAAACAAGTCACCAACTATGCTCATGCCAGCCATCAGCGGACCTTCAATCACTGAAAGTGGGCGAGGATATTTCAATCGGGCTTCTTCGGTGTCGGCTTCCACAAATTCGACAATACCTTTCACCAATGCATGGCTCAACCGCTCCTCAACAGTCCCGTTCCGCCAGGCTTCGTCTTTCACATCTTGCCTGCCAGCACCTTTTACAGAATCGGCAAAAGTCACTAGTCTTTCAGTAGAATCAGGCCTTCGGTTGAGCAACACATCTTCCACCATTTCCAGTAGTTCCTTTGGTATTTCATCATATACTTCTATCATGCCGGCATTTACGATGCCCATGTCCATACCTGCTTTGATCGCATGGTAAAGGAAAGCGGAGTGCATGGCCTCACGCACCTTGTCATTGCCCCTGAAAGAAAAAGATATATTGCTCACCCCGCCCGAAACCTTTGCATAAGGCAAGTTCTCTTTTATCCAGCGGGTGGCATTAATAAAATCTACTGCATAATTATTATGCTCCTCAATGCCGGTAGCTACCGTCAAAATATTTGGATCAAAAATTATATCTTGTGGAGGAAATTTTACTTTATCAACCAATATTCTATATGCCCTTTCACAAATCGCAATCCTCTTTTCGTAGTTGTCGGCTTGGCCATTCTCATCAAAGGCCATCACTACCGTAGCAGCCCCAAACCGTTTGATAATTTTCGCCCGTTCAATGAATTTTTCTTCCCCATCTTTCATCGATATAGAGTTCACAATGCCTTTCCCTTGCAAACACTTAAGCCCCGCCTCTATTATCTCCCATTTGGATGAATCCACCATGATGGGTACTTTGGATATATCGGGTTCGGATGCGATCAGATTTAAGAAATGGGTCATGGCTGCAACACCGTCCAGCATACCTTCGTCCATGTTCACATCTATCACTTGAGCACCATTTTCTACCTGCTGTTTTGCTACAGCAAGGGCAGCTTCGTAGTTACCGTTTAATATCATTTTTGCAAAAGCCCTAGAACCTGTAATATTGGTGCGTTCACCAATATTCAAAAAGTTGGTTTCAGGGGTCACAGTCAACGGTTCCAAGCCAGATAGTTGCAGGTAATTGTTCATATACTTTATTGTGGACGTATTTATTTTTTATGGTTTAATAAATTCAGTTGGTAAGAATTTGTTCGGTCATCAATTTGACTGAATTTAATGGAGAATTCATCTGAAAAAAAAGTTAGCATGAGGTGCCATTTTTTTAGGCCAGCACTGGCACAGGTCTTGGTTGATATTTCTTTGACATGTCAGCAATAGCAGCTATGTGCTGAGGTGTAGTGCCACAGCACCCGCCCAATACATTTACAAAGCCAGCTTTGCAAAACTCTTCTACTTGCTTGGCCATAGCTTCTGGACTTTCATCATATTCACCAAACTCATTCGGCAGGCCAGCATTGGGATAGCAGCTCACAAAGCATTCGGCATTGTCGCTTAGTGCTTCTAGGTATGGTCGCATATCTTTTGCTCCTAAAGCACAGTTCAGTCCAACACTCAGTGGATTGGCATGTTTTATTGATATATAAAAAGCTTCAATGGTTTGACCTGAAAGAGTACGCCCGCTGGCATCTGTGATAGTGCCGCTAATCATTATGGGCAGTTCATGCCCAAGTTCCTCAAAGGTTTCCATGCAAGCAAAAATGGCGGCTTTTGCATTGAGTGTGTCGAATATCGTTTCAATGAGCAACATATCTACCCCTCCTTCCATCAGGGCTTTCACTTGCTCCACATAAGCATTTTTTACCAAATCAAAAGTAACGGTGCGATGCTCTGGCCTGTTCACATCGGGGCTAAGCGAGAGTGTGCGGTTCATGGGGCCAATGGCTCCGGCTACAAAGCGTGGTTTGCCAGGCGTTTTCAGCGTGTATGCCTCTGCCGCACGGCGGGCAATTTTGGCTGCTTCTACATTTATTTCGTAGGCCAAGTTTTGCATGTCATAATCTTCCAAACTCACCACCTGTGCATTGAATGTATTCGTTTCCACAATGTCGGCTCCGGCCTCAAAATATTCGCGGTGAATTTCTTCAATAATGTCGGGGCGGGTGAGGCAAAGCAAGTCGTTGTTACCTTTAACATCTTTGTGAAAATCCTTGAAGCGTTCGCCACGGTAGTCGGCTTCCTCCAATTTATGTTTCTGAATCATGGTACCCATAGCACCATCAAGGATGAGGATTCGTTGTGTGAGTAATTTTTTGATATCTTGCATACTTTACTTTGTGTTTTTAGTTCATGGTTTACAATAGATATGTACAGCCTATCCAAATGCATGGCCAAGTATATTTTACCCTGAAAGCCTTAGAGAAAAGAGCCGCATTTGCAGTTCTGTTATCTGTCCCCGATAAATCGGGGTAGGATTTGGCACCACACTCAAAATGGTTTTGCAGGTTGCCAAGACATCTACGGGCCTATTCCCTCCGTCTTTCTGGATAAGTGGTGCAAATATAAAGGCTTAACCCTTTTGCGGAAAAATGAATTTTGTGAAGCTGAGAAAAATCACAAATACAAGAGAACCTAAAAGACCTATAAGACCTGTCAAATCACCAATCTGAGTATACAAAGTTTTCTTCCGATTTATATCAACCTTCATTTTGATGACCGCAGGTTCCCACCAGTTTGTCGCTTCTACTATCTCACCACAGGGAGTAATGAAACAAGAAATGCCCGTATTGGCCGAACGGGCAATATACCTTCGGGTTTCAATGGCCCTAAGCGAAGCATACATCAGGTGCTGTTTGTAGCCATCCGTGTTGCCCCACCAGCCGTCGTTGGTGATGATGCAGAGCAGATTCGCTCCCTTTTTTACATAACTTGAAACGTATTCACCATAATTAGATTCGTAGCAAATGATGGGTGCTGCAACTATTCCTTCTCCGCAATCAAACACCTCCGATTCATCCTGCATCCCCAATGAGCCAGATGTGCCACCAAGGTCAATGGCAAAACTTTCAAGGAAGCTAAAAAATTTCGGATAAGGCATTTTTTCCGCCCCAGGCACCAGTTTCGACTTGTAATAATATTGAACGGGCTTGTCTTTGGCAATCAACAATGCGGTATTGAAATTTTCAACGAACACTTCACCATCACCAATTCGGTGGGCGGTAGGCGGGTGCTGCTGCCCTTCTCGATACAGTTTGTAGGTGTTTGCCCCGGTAATAAGTGCCAACTGCGGATGCGAATCAATAAACTGCCGGATGGTTTTCACCCCATTGGCATTGTCTATTTCCGATTCTTCTGTGTTGTCTGTCAGGGCAGTTTCGGGCAAAATCAACAGCTTTTCGCTACCGTCCATTTTGCTTTCAGCATGGCTTAGCATACGCTTTAGTTGCTCAGCCGCACTCAGTCCTTCAAACTTTTCATTGTAGGGGTCTATGTTCGGCTGAATGACCATAACGGTTGGGCCACCGCCAAACCACCATTGGTTAATAAATATTAGGATAAAAACGGAAAATAATACTGGAATTATAGCCGTAAAGAGTGCTCCAAAAACCTGCCTCCATATTTTCCCCTTTTTAATGCTGGAACAAATCACTTGAAATACCAAAATATTGACTACCCAAATCCACACAGAACCGCCCAAATGCCCCGTGTATTCATACCATTGCACCATCCAAGGCTCAGAGGCAAACCCATTGCCCAATGTGAGCCAAGGCCAGCTCAAATCCCAACGCAGGTGAAAATATTCGAACCCCAACCAAAAGAAAACGATGCTCGACATTGCCCAGCATTGTGTGAAACGCAGCCTAACTTTGTGGTATAGTAATACTGGCACAGACATTAACAAACAATTGACCAAATTGGCAGCTATGCCGCCCACAAGCGATGCTTCGCACACCCATGAAGTGGTTAGAATATTCCATACAAAAAAATGTAGAAATGCAATTCCAAACAACTTTGCCGCTCCAAACTTTTGTTTGTTTTGTATGAAATGATTTTCAATCAACAACAACGGAACAAGCCCCACAAAAAGGAGGTATGGAAAATGCAGCGGTGGCCAGCCCAGCCAAAGCAAAATCCCACCTAAGAATGCCAATAGTATATTTTTCATTTATTCTTTTGCTTTTGAATCCATGAGGATAGTTACTGGGCCGTCGTTCAGCAATTGCACTTGCATATCAGCCCCGAATACGCCCGTTTTAATTTCCTTGCCCAACAGGGCAGCAAGTTCGGCCACGAATCGTTCATACAGCGGGATAGCCCTTTCTGGGTGGGCAGCCGCAATGTAGCTTGGGCGGTTTCCCTTTTGGGTGGATGCATGAAGAGTGAATTGACTTACCACCAAAATTTCTCCACTCGTTTCTAAAATACTTTTGTTCATCACACCGTTTTCGTCTGCGAATATTCGCAGATTTCCCACTTTCGCTGCCAGCCACTTTACATCTTCTTCGGCATCATCATTGGTGATGCCAACCAGCAGCAGCAATCCGCATTTTATAGATGAATGAACCGTTCCACCAATGCTGACCGAGGCCGAACTAACACGTTGGATGACGAGACGCATAAAAAACTACAGGTTATTTGATCAGCGAGAAAGAGGTGACAGCTGTACTCAGGTCTTTCACACGTACATCTTTAGAGAGCCGCTCTGGAAACCGAAGCATTGCCACAAAGGCTGTTTTGTTATCCATGTACACTTTAGTTAGAATAGCTTCTCCGTAATATTTATGGAAGCCTTTGAAAAAACCCATTTGACTTGTATAATCAAACATTACCCTAGGCTTCGGTTTGTCATCATACAATGCAGCTAGTAGGTATGTATTTAAGTAGGTTTCAATATCAATTGTCTCGTTCAACTCAGCTTTTGTTACTTCAAACACAATGCTATCACCGGCACGAACCAAGGTTGCTGGATAGTCTGATATTTTTTTATGACGACTATCGTAGGTGAGACCATATTTATTTGGATTCTTTACATAAAAAATATATCCCAGACCTGAGTTGTAAAACTGCTCAATGAATTTTTTCGGGTCAGGGCTTCCAATGGTCTTTGCTTTCTCCTTCGAAAAAAAACCTGTATTGAAAGCTATACTGTCGTTGCCGCCAATTCGATAATACTCCATTGTTCCACCGTACAAGTAGGCTACCTTAGGTTGTGCAGGCTGTTTGTTCCTGTGTTCACGATCTTTGTCCATCTCCAGCATAACCATAATGGTTGAGCTAACCAAAACAATAAGCACTATTGTTAAGCCATATTTTTTCATAGAAGTTACCAGTTGATTACTGCTTTGTTAAAGATATCCTGTACCAAGAGGTCGGCTATTTCGTTGATAAGGTTTTGCTCTACGGCATTGAGTTGTTGAGTGCCTGGAAAATCAGCAAAGCGAGTAAAAGTTTCAATAAAACTCTGAGCTGAGTCTTTCTGATTTATACATTTCACCTGAACACCTATGCTCAACCTGTTCGTTGCAGTTTGGCTTTGTTGCTGTGTTGAACTGTTGATGGAATATGTGGTGATTGTCCCACTGAATTGAAGGTCAGCATTTGCATTAGCCAGCTTCAGGCTGCTTTCACGGGTAAACTTGTTCTTCAGTTTTTCGGTAATAGTTGGGCTCAATTGTGGAGCCACAATAGATGCTTTGTTTTCTATGTAGGCCACGGATAAGGTCTTTATTTCCTTATTCAAGTTTGAACCTTTCAGCCCATAGCTGATACAGCATGATGAAACTACAACAATGAGCCCGATAAGCACAAGTAAAAAATATTTATTTAAGAACACGTTCGTATTTTGTGTTGCAAAGATAATTGTATTTCTTCTAGCATTTCATCAACCAAGTACCTCCCGTAACACTTTGTGCGATTTTATTTCCTGCCGTTGCAGCATGTGCAATCTGAAATAATCCACTAACACATCTAAACACACTATTCTATCATTTTTAGGTATCTGTGGGATATGCCAATTGCTATTATCGCTTTGCATCAATTGTTGGATATATTCAGGCGAAGGCTTTGCAGCAGTGTGGTGACCTGGATATGGTGTCTGCACAAAAACACCTTCTTCCAAATCAAAAACGGTATCCTCATTCTCGTAGTGTCCTTTCGGCCAAAAGCCAAGATTGTGGCTAAGACCCAGTAGAAAATGAAGTGGGAAATTGGCCATCGGTTCTTGAGTGGAATCAAGTTCTAGTATTTTTTGATAGATATACTTAAACAGGTGTTCATCGGGGTGATTCTCTTGCAACGCCCGTTGAAGAACCTCAGCCACAAATAAGGAAATACAACTTTTGAGCGGATGAACATGCAGGTTTGGAAGTAGTGGAACGCAGCGAAGTTCCTTGATGATTTGCAACCCTTGGTTTTCTTTCTTGTACATCACCAATTCAACCAAATTCAACTGCATTAGGTGCGATGGCCGGATGCTTCCTTTGCCTCCTTTCAAGCCCTTCACCATGAACCCAAGCAAGCCAAATTGACGGGTGAATATTTTGGCAACAGCACTTGTATCACCATACGAAACCTGCGATACGACGATGCCTTGAGTTTGGGTTAACATCTATTTTTCAACTAACGCTCAAGCAACATAATCACTCAAATAGCTATATTTTTCCATCAGTTTGCCACCACTCGCAATTGTTGCTCGGCGAATTATTTCATCGCCACCACCTGTAAACAAATGGGGCATCACTGAGCGAATCAAATCTTCGCCAAAACCAATGGATGCATCAAAAGGAAGCTCGCAAGGAAGATTGCCAACTGCCATGACGTCAATAGTGTTTTGAAGATACGGCTCGGTGGCTTGCTCCGTAAACGGATGATAGCCATATACAGGTTCCTCGATGCTACTAGACTTGATAGTGGAAGGTATGCTGCCAGGTATATCGCAACTGATGTCAGCAATCACTTTTATCCGAAAGCTTTCGGCCTTCATTTCCTCACGGGTAAAAAAAACAGGAACACCTTGCTCCCAATATATTCCATTCACAAAAAGGTCTGTCACCTTTGTATAGGGTTTGAAGGTCGAGAAATAATCCTCGGGGTTGTGGTAAAAATCCGACTTGTCCCATGGGCGGCTGTCGTGGTGTTCGTAGTAATGCTCTGAGCGTAGATGCACAAATACAGGCTCGTCAAAAGTATCATCCCGATAAGCTCGTGGGGTCACTTCACGGATGTCCAGCTTCTCAAGCAGCTCCAACACACCATGGGCTACACGGCCATCACCCGTTATACAAATTCTGACTTGAGGCAGCATCATTTTGCTGTATTGTGCCAACAGTTCGGCATAGTTGCGGCATTGATTGGCAGGCTTCAGGGTATATGTTTTCGTTTTATTTCCGTAAGCCAGCAGGCCATTGTGCATTCCCACAATTCCAGCATAGCGACCAAAGCCCAACAAGCGGCTACCATTGTCCCAAGTGAGCATTTCATAGTCAATGCTGGTAATATTTTTCTTCAAAATCTCCCGCAGTAGTGGCCTGTTGTGCGGCTGTTTTTTTATGGTATGCGAAAAGAAAAAATATGTTTTGTTGGCTATCAATTCCTCCATCGGCACTTCTTTTATTCCCATAAGTATATCGCAGTTGCCAAGATCTTCTTTTAGCTCAAAACCAGCGGCAGCATAAGCCTCGTCAGGGATGCAGCGATGTGGGCTAGGCTGAATCACAATCTCCAGCCCGGGATATATTTTGAGGAGCATCAGGCATTGCTCGGGCGAAAACGGGGTGCGTTTGTCTGCTGGCTGCTTGCCTTCGCGGATGATGCCTATTTTAGGATATGTGGCCATAGGGCTGCGAAGGTAGTAATAGATGGAAGTAGAAAGATTGGATGATACTGCCGAGTCTTTCCCAGGTAGTAGCTCTACTCCTAATTACTGCCTCCACTATATTTGCCAGCCATGAATAACCAAGAAACACTGAAAGCATTGCAGGCATTGAAGCAAGGCATTGCCGATGCAGAACAACACCTGACTCTACTAGGGCAACTGGCCTTGAAGCTTGAACTATGCATGATGGTTGATAAAAATCCTACCCCGATTCGAACCGTTGCTGAGGTAGAGGAAATAACCAAAGGCCTGCCGAAGAATGCCGAAGAACTATTGGTGGATATTGGCAATACGCAAGAGAACACTCCAGCTGAAATTTTACTAGAGAAAAGCCATGTGGAGAAAGGTGAAGCTATGGAAATGGGATCTGTAAAAGAAGAACATGCTAATGGCGAAAATCTGAACGAAAAGCTTGGTAAAACAAGAACCCAATCGACCCCAGCACAGCAGTTTGAGGGCGGCAACCTTGACGACCTCAAAAAAGCCATCCCTCTGAACCTGAAACTAGCATTTATCAAACATGTGTTTGGAGAAGATGCGGACGCCTATAACAAGGCTATTGAATACCTGAACACCTGCGGACACGATGAAGCTAAAAAATTCACCGCACAAATACAATTGAAGGAAAGTGGACATGAAACTTTTGAACTCTTCAAAAGTTTGCTCGGTAGAAGGTGGGTGTAAATTTTTAATACCGAATACGGCATGTTAGAGTTGCTTCCATTGTTGGAATGACAAAAACAGCACACTCTCTACTTCTAACTCCTGTCTTTCTCTCTATATCCTTAGCATATCCTTCATTCCAAATACCCCAGATTTGCCATAAATCCATTCGGCGGCAAGCACTGCTCCTATTGCAAAACCCTTGCGGTTGAAAGCTTCGTGAGTAATTTGGATACGGTCTATTTCACTTTGCCAAGTTACTTTATGTGTACCGGGAACTTCCTCTTTTCGTATACATTCAATAGGCAGTTCGTTGGTTTCAAATGACACCTTTTCGCCCGCCAAAAAGGCATTTGTTTTAGTATACATTGAGTTGCCCGAAATAATCCCATCAGCCAAGGTGATACCCGTTCCACTGGGATGATCCTTCTTGTGTATATGATGAATTTCGCTCATACTAGCTGTATACTCTTCGCGGCCTTGCATCAGCGAAGCCAATTTCTTATTCAACTCAAAAAACAGATTAACACCTACACTGAAATTGCTGGAATAAAACAAGGCATGATTTCCTTTGGCACATTCGTTTTTTATAGTTTCCAAATGCTCCAACCAGCCAGTGGTGCCAACAACAATAGGAACATTGGCTGCAAAACAAGAACGTATATTTCCTACAGCCGATTCGGGCTGGGTGAATTCGATGGCCACTTCTGCTTTGCTAAATTCATTGGATTGCAAAAGATGCTTATTCGCTGAATCTATTTTATGAATGATGGTGTGCCCTCGCCCAGTTGCTACTTGTTCTAGTTCCTTACCCATTTTGCCGTAGCCAATCAGGGCGATTTGCAGTTTTTTGTTCATTTTTTATAGTTCCTAGTTTTGTCCATTGTAATCTGCTTGACTGTTTAAAGATTGTATATTAGTCCTCCCAGATTATTTTCTCTTCTGTTGTGGTGTCAGTCGGGTTCAGCTTGGTATCCTTCAATTCGCCAAACTCCTTTTTCATCAAAGCCTTGAGCTCCATCTTCTCTTCCTTAGCTTCTATCGTCAATCCCTTTCGGGCTTCTTTACGGTCATACGATATTTTTAATATGCCAAGCTTTCCCTTCAAACCAATGTACAAAGTCATACCTTTTTCTTTGTGGTTTTCATCTTCATATTCGCCAAAAGCATCCTCCTTTTTCTGTTTGCGAGTTTTCAGGATAAGTTGTTTCAGCTTGAGCTCAATATGATAGTCCATGTAGTTGTCGAAGCTATGTGTTCCCTGCACTTTCAGGTTCATGGCGTTGCTGTGAATATCCATTTTTGGAATATAAACCATACTATTTTTTAGCTCAATCTGATTGCTCAACCTATCAAATTTTAGGTGTTGCAGTTCCTTTACATCTATAAATCGGCTGAGTGCCAGTATGGGTTCAAAGCCATTCAATTCACCATCGGCTATTTCCAGGTCTGTCCGCAAATATACCTTATCGAGCACTGGTTGAAAATGTTTATCAAGCACTGCCAATAGTTCCAGGTTCTTCGCATCCATCAGACCTTTCAAGTGTTTGTGTGTAAGTGTCTGTTGCCCAAAATCATCGAAAGCGGAAAATAGTCTGGATACATCCACTCGGTGTATATCCATCTTGGCTGCCACCACATACTTATCGCTACCGCCTTTCATTTCCATTTTTTCTAACAAAAAGCTACCACCACACACATCCATTTTTACCTGTTTCAGTTCCATTTTTTCAGGGGTCAGATTCACAGTCCCTACACTATTTTCAGTAGTAAAATTTCCGAATGTGAATTTTTTCACTCTTGCATCCAAGTTGGCAGTCACCCTCTGGGGCCAATCGAAAGGGGTAGTATCTGCATTGCGATTTCTGTTCTCCCAAACAAATTTTTTACTTTCAAATTTAGCTATCAAGTCAAGTGTATCACTTGCCAGCAGCCAGCCTTCCCAATTGGTTGCCCTGCCCGAAATGGCGAAGTCACTCTGCCCCAATACACCTGTGCAATTTGAGATCTCTAACGTTTTGGGGTTGAAGGTCATATGTAGTTCAAGGTCCTTCAACAAAGTGCCGTCAGTATATTTCAACGAACCATTTTGCAGTGTAGCTTTTCCATCGGCTTTTATTTTGGTTAGGTGTTCCCTCTTTCCAAAGTAAGCCAGCTTGCTCTCTAAAAGTATATTTAAATACCCTTTACCTTCTGCGGTGTTTACTGATGGTAAATCTAAAAAACCAAATACATCTTGCAGGTCAAAGTCCCCAGTTCCATTTAGTTTTAGAACTGGGTCTTCTAAATTTTTCAGTTCCAAACTGCCTTTAAAACTGCTTCCTCTCATCTTGCCTGCTACATTGCTAAGCAAAAGTTCAGAAATTTTTGTTCCAGCTGAATTCAAGTACTGAAAATTGCCTTCCATTGAAATTTGTTCAAGCGGCAAAGCTATCCCAGGTTTTTTCAGGGTTCCATTTCGAATTCCAAAATTACAACGCACATCGGGTGTCCTATTTTCTGTGAATAAACCACTAATTTCAATATCAAAATATACCTGCCCGGTGCTTTTGAATTCCTTCAAATCTTCGACCCAGTCAAACGGAAGCAATCCTAACAGGTCGGGGATATTCATTTTCTTGCCTTTTATTTTGGTGTCAATTCCCCAGGTTGAATTCTCATATACCAATTTTCCTTCGGCTTCAAATTCAAGCCCATTAAGCTGTAAATTCGATTTATCAATTTGGAAACTGCCTTTTTCGTTGTCTACTTTAAGACTGCTTTTGATAGATAAGGGGAGGTTTTGAATCAAAGTTGCTTGCCCACTCACAATGCTATTCAGGTGCACATCTCCACCTATGTCAAGGGTATATTCTTTACTGCTGAACAAGCCTGAAAGCTCGACATTTTTTGCGGTAAAATCGTAACGTTGCCTGTCTGGGATATTCATATACGAAATTTCCACCTCTTTTGCCACTATTAATTTCAGGTTCAAAGTCAGGTCGCTGCCTGAAGTGATACTATCTGATTTCCAAATTCTGAAATTATCCTGTTTATTCGCATCGGTCATCAGTGATATTTGACCTCCTTGTATCGCCACTTCGGATATGCTGTAGCGGCTATTCACTATATCCCAAAAGTTGAACCGTAAAGCCACCCTTTTCAATTTTAACAGCTCACCTTGATTCATTCCCTTTGGATTTTCAATGGTGACATCTTTGAATACCAGCAACACCTGTGGAAAAGAGTTCCAAATAGCTGTTTCAATTGCAGCCACTTCCACTTTGGCGGTTAATTTTTTATTCATCTCTAACACCACCAATTCTTTCAAATTAGCAGAAAGATACATCAAAAAGCAAGCTAGTAGCCCCACTAATAACAGCAGGCCAAACACCAGAACTAAGACTATTTTTCGCATTGTAACCTACTAACGTATGAACCTTCAATTTTAGTACAAACCACCGTAAAGAACGGCAACATAAGAAATTTGAAAAAAAATTTTATGGATGGAATAATTACCATACTTTTGCAGTCCTTTTTTGGGGGCTTAGCTCAGCTGGTTCAGAGCATCTGCCTTACAAGCAGAGGGTCACTGGTTCGAACCCAGTAGCCCCCACCACTGCAATCAAGGCTTTTAGGACATAGTTCTTAGAAGCCTTTTTTATTTGCACGTATTTTCCACTCAAACTTTTGTGCATACCTTCTGCATTATTTATTCTAAAGTTATTGACGGCTACTATGTTGGTAGCACCTCGGATGAACCGTCGGAAAGGCTTCGCAGGCACAACTCAGATCACAAAGGCCACACAGGCAAGGCTACCGATTGGGGGTTTGTTCATACCGAACAATTCGCATCGAAACAAGAGACAATGAAGTGAGAAAAGGATGGAAAAAACGAAGAAGAATTATTGAACTTATTGAGGCTTAGTTCTTCCAGTCCATGGCATCCCGCATCACAAGGAGGTTCACCGGTTCCACTCAATAGCCCCCTCTCTTCAAAAGCCTTTATTAACTTGAATGAATACGACAGCTCTGAGCCATGAAATAGTCAAAAAAACTACCGTCGCCGCATACATTTGCCGTATGGAACGGAAATTAGGTGAACCGGCTGTCCACAAAAGTTTGGGCTGGGATAAGGCTACTTTATTTTGTGTATTTTTTTATTTTTATTTTATTAAAATAACAACAGCCCAAGTGGATACGGTTTCCCTTTTGCGAACCGTGACAGTGAAAGTGGACAGTTTGTTTCAACATCAAAAGTATGACAGCATTACTACCTTTTTCAATGAAACAATGCATTCAAAACTGCCTGCCAGCCAACTGGAATCTGTATGGGAGGGTATCCCGCAACTGTATGGCGAATTCCTAAAATTTGACACGATAGAATACCGTAAACTGGATGGTTACTGGGGTTCACGCACCCTCAGCAGTTTCAAACGGGGCAAGCTTTGGCTGCTACTTTATTTTGACTCAAACTTGCAAATCACAGGACTTTTTCTGCGACCAAGTGCCGATAATGATGGCGGCTACGAACCACCGAAATATGTAGACAATAGCAAATTTTACGAAACAAAAACCGAAGTAGTGACAGGCAGTTTCAAGATGCCTGGCATTCTCACTATACCCAACGATGGCCTGCCTCATGCAGCTTTCATTTTGGTTCAAGGCAGCGGGGCAAACGACAAGAATGAACAGTTATTTTCGCACCGCCCATTTCAGGACTTGGCTTGGGGCTTGGCTGCTAAAGGTTTTGTGGTGCTGCGTTACGATAAACGGACATATATCTACGGCGAAGGGGGAATTGGGGAAACAGATAAAATCACTATCCGGGATGAATACTTGGACGATGTAAAATCGGCTGTGGCTTTGCTCAAAACAAAAGCATATATTAACCCAAAGGAAATAGTTGTGCTGGGCCATTCACAGGGAGCCATGATATTGCCACTGATAGCCCAAGACAACAAAGACTTGGCAGGATTCATACACCTGGCTGGGCCTGCTAGAAAACTGCAAGATATTATTCCCGACCAAATGGCTTACCTGAGCAAAGGATACGAAAACGATTCGGAAACAATGCAAGCTGTAGGAAAGGCATTGGCACAAGTCAAATTGGTAGACAGCGATACGCTGAAGCTAAACACTCCTGGCGATATGCTGCCACTTGGATTCCCCGGAAGTTATTGGCTGAACTTTCGGAAATACGACCCCCTGAAAGCAAATGTCAAACTCAAAAAACCTATACTATATCTGCAAGGCCAACGCGATTATCAAGTAACCATGAAGGATTGGGAAATGTTGCTGAGCAAAGTGAAAAACAAAAAAGCTTCATTCAAGCTATACCCCAAACTGAACCATCTTTTTGCCGAAGGCGATGGCCCAAGTATGCCAGCCGAATATACTGAACCTGGTAATATTCCTGAATATGTAATCAATGATATAGCTGCTTGGCTGGGAGGAGTGTTAACGGAGAGGCGAACAGTAGGTAGTAAGCAGTAAGCAGTACCAAACACCCCTATTTTACACATTCTCACATTTCAATGAAGGTCTCCGGTTTCACATTCATCCGTAATTCCATCAAGTATGATTACCCTATTGTGGAGGCCATTCAAAGTGTATTACCACTGGTGGATGAGTTTGTGCTGGCACTGGGCAAAAGCGACGATGGAACGGGTGATATGATTCGCCAAAAAGTACAAAGCGACAAGCTGCGGATACTAGATACAGTGTGGGACGAATCCTTGCGGCAGGGTGGGCGAGTGCTGGCAGTAGAGACTGACAAAGCACTTGCAGCACTGAACGCTGAAAGCACTTGGTGCATATACCTTCAAGGAGATGAATGCCTGCACGAAAAAGACCACCAGAATATACAAGCCGCCATGCAAAAATGGAAGGACAACAAAGAAGTTGAAGCCTTGTGGTTCGACTGGCTGCACTTCTGTGGCACCTATGATTATGTAGCTGATTCCTTTAGCCGTTACCGCCGTGAGGTTAGGATTATCCGCAACGGGTTGGGCATTTCATCGTGGAAGGATGCACAAGGATTTAGGAAGAATGGAGAGAAACTTCGAGCAAAACCCGCCAATGCACAAGTATATCACTACGGCATGGTGAAGCCGCCCAACTTGCAGCAGGACCGACTTAAATACTTTCACAGCTTATGGCACGATGAACACAAAGTGAAAGAGATGGTGGGATCTGAGGCTGAGTTTGACTACAACAGTTTAGACAAACTATACCGCTTTGCAGGTAGCCACCCACAGTATATACAGGAGCGAATAAGCCGCCTGAACTGGCAACTAACCAATGACCCAACACAAAACCCAGTGAAGCTGAAAATAAAGCTAAAGATGCTAACCGAGAAACTCTTCGGCATCAGGCTGGGTGAGTACAAGGGGTTTATTGGGATTTGATTTGAGACAAAAGCCAAGTATCAAACCCATTATCAAAAAACTTGACCTTTATGGGCAAAATGTGTAGGTTCATTTTGTCAGTTAATGGTTTCAACTGTGGCAGCTGTAGCCTCATTAAATCCTTGGATGTAGTAATGATTGGCAGTTGTTTCTCAGAGCTTAAATCCACGATTTCTTTCAATTCATTTTCAGAAAAAGTATGGTGGTCGGAGAAGCGGAAATGTCTGACAACTTGTTTTGTTTCTGAAATAAATTCTAGCATAGGGCCGGGATTGGCAATGCCTGTGAGGACGATGCAGCTATCCGCTAATTGATTGGCATTTGCAGATTCTAACTCACCATATTCAATTGCAGAAAAGAATACCCTAGCGGAGGTGTACATCTGAATAGTTCTTGTCAATGTTAGTTTCGTTTCCGAATCCAAATCAGCTGGGCTTTTGGTCACCACCACCGCATCAGCTCGGTTTGCACCAGAACGAAATTCACGTAGGTTTCCGGCTGGCAACACAAAATCCAGCGTCATCAAGTTTCTATATTCTGTAAGGAGAACATTCGCCGAAGGCGAAACACTGCGATGCTGAAAGGCATCATCCAACAAAACCGCAGAAGTATTTGGATATTTTTTAAGTAAAAAATCTATGGCTGCCACCCGGCTTTCACCCAAAACTATTGTCTTGCTTGGGTGGTTTGTTTTTAGCATTAGCGGTTCATCTCCCACATCAGTCGCTGGCATCCCGACCTCCACTTCCAGCACTCCTTTTGTGGTTCGTCCATAGCCACGACTTACCACCGCAACGTTATCTTTCAGCAGGTTCAGGATATATTCGGTATGTGGGGTTTTGCCAGTGCCACCCGTCGACAGGTTGCCAATGGAGATGATAGGCAAATTATATTTTTTTGATTTCAGGATACCTAAATCATATAGCCAGTTTCGAACAAGCATTATACATCCATACAACAAGCCCAAAGGCCAAAGAAGAATGGTTCGAAAATAACTATGACGCATGTTGAATTATATCAAATCCTGCCCAATATCTCTGCGGAAATAATTGCCATCGTAGCCAACCAAATCAGCGGCCAGTAATGATTTGCCAACAGCATCCTGAATGGTTTCTCCGAAAGCACTTAAAGCCAAAACTCGGCCTCCGTTTGTTACCACTTCGCCGCCAGCCATAGCAGTGCCTGCATGAAAAGCCAGCACATCATTTACTTGATTAAGTCCACACATCGGTTTCCCTTTTTCATAATTGCCGGGGTAGCCCCCACTCACCATCATCACCGTGGTGCAAAATTTTGGGTCGGTTTGAATCGTAGTTTTGCTCAATTCGCCTTTGTGCATTTGTAGAAAGAGTTCAACTAAGTCATTTTGTATACGGGGCAATACCACTTCCGTCTCTGGGTCGCCAAGGCGGCAGTTATATTCAATGACTAAAGGTTCTCTATCCACATTCATCAGCCCGATAAACACAAAGCCACGATAATCCATGCCTTCGGAGAGTATACCTTTTATAGTGGGTTTGATGATTCGCTCATCTACTTTTTGCATAAAAGCTGCATCAGCAAATGGCACTGGACTAACAGCACCCATGCCACCTGTATTCAATCCTGTATCACCTTCGCCAATGCGTTTGTAGTCTTTGGCCTCAGGCAAAATGCAATAGCCGCCTTTGCCATCTGCCAGCACAAAGACAGACAGTTCGATGCCATGCAAAAATTCTTCGATTACCACGGTTTGGCTGGCTTCTCCAAATTGCTTTTCGGTTATCATTTCGTGCAAGCTACTTTCTGCTTCCCCGTGTGTTTCGCAAATTAGCACACCTTTTCCAGCCGCCAGTCCATCCGCTTTCAGCACAATAGGTGTAGCCATGTTCTGCATATATTTGATTCCTTTCTGCAAATTATTTTCAGTTACAGTAAATGACTTCGCAGTTGGTATCCCATTTCGAAACATGAATTGCTTCGAAAAATCCTTGCTGCCCTCCAGTTGAGCCCCGTTTTTATCAGGGCCTACCACCACTATATTTGGATGCTGAGTAGCAAAGTAATCGCGGATACCCTTTACCAACGGTTCTTCTGGCCCAACCACCAACATGTCAATATTCATTTCCAAGCAGTATTTGGCCACTGCTACAAAGTCATGGATGTTCAACGGCAAGTTCGTGGCAACGTCGGATGTGCCAGCATTTCCAGGAGCTACAAACAACTGCTCACACAAGGGGCTTTGCCTTATTTTCCAGGCAAGTGCATGTTCTCGTCCACCACTGCCAAGTATCAAAATATTCATGGGGCAAAGTTGGGGATTGAATGCGATTGAATAATTTGAGAATTATCAGCTAATGTTCAATGCTTCTAAATATCCCTTACATAAAAGCATTCTCGCTACAAATTCCCATTCTAAGGATAAGAAGGTGAGTACCATGCGTGACCTTATGGCTCTTTAGTTTTTCATTGGGATACCACAAAATAGGCGGCGAACTCCATCTGCATACAATGGTTTTTCCAAATAATTTGACACTGAATGAAAATCAGTTGCCTTTTTCTTATCAGTCGGGTTTATGGATGATGAAAGAATATAAATGGCAAAATGATTACTTAACTTGCTCCATGAACTATTTAATTTTTCCAAAACATCCCATCCACTCAGAGGCTGCATATTGATATCCAGAAAAAGAACAGTGTCAATATCATATCGGGTAGATTCCTGTTCAATATATTCCAACCCGGATTCAGGGTTTGTAAAAGCAAACACTTCTGGACTCGCAAAAATTTTGCAAAGTGCCATTTTGCAAAGTTTGTTACTTGAGGGGTCATTGTCAATGAGCAAAAATCGTTTTGGAGTTTTCATATTTATGTGTTTGTTACAATTTATTCCAAAAATATGTGCTATTATACCATTATGGTCATGAATTAGCAATCAAGCTTTATCTTAATTTCAGTTCCTTTATTTACTTCACTTACTATGGATATTTGGCCGCCCAAGGACTCGACATGCGTTTTGGTCAAATACAATCCCAAGCCCCTGCCTTCTGCAACATCTAAATGAAATCGCTTGTATAGTCCAAATACCTGATCCCCAATCTTTTCAAGGTCTATACCCAAGCCATTATCCTTAAAAATCAAGTACACACTCTTTTCATTCTTCTGACTGCTTATATTAATAGTCGTGGTAATACCTGGCCTTTTGTACTTTATACTGTTTGATATCAAATTATAAAATACACTGTACATATAATTTTTAAGTGTCAATAGTTCATCAATTGCTGAAAAATCGATATCGAATAGTACCTCTTCTTTCAATAACGAGTGGTTAATGCTATCCTTTATGTCATTTACCAATTCTGAAAAACAAACTAGTGCTTTGCCTTCGTTTTTACTTTGTTTTACATGTAAAATAGTACTAAGGTCGCTTATCACATTGTTAAGCTTGTTGATGGATACTGAAATAGCATCTATAAAATCCTTGCGGTCGTCTTCACTTACATCTTCCTTTAATGCTTCCGAAAAGCCAAGTATGTTGGCAACAGGCGAACGCAAATTGTGCGAAATAATATTGCTAAATTGTTCTAGGTCTTTATTACGGGACGTTATGTTGGTTATCATTTTTTTTCGCTCCTCCAAATCCTGTGTTTGTTTGCTAATATCCCGAAAACCCCAAACCCTCCCTATACTTTCACCATTGCTAAGTTGAGGTCGAGAATAACACTCAAATATACGACTATCCTTAAAGTAGATAGTGTCGTTACTGACCTCATCCAGAGAATGAAAATCCCTTGCTTTTGATGAATATTCCTCAGGATTTACCAGTTGATCTAAAATGAACCTAAGGACTTTCTCATAATCCCTACTATCCAATAGCTTCTGGGGTATATTCCATAGTTCTGCAAATTTTTTATTGGTCAGTACCATTTTGCCATTTTTGTCAGCAACTAAAATACCTTCGTCTGTTAAATTAAAGGTGGTTTCTAATAGCGATACCAATTTTTCTAATTCCGATTTACTCCTTTGGCGTTCTGCAATGACTTTTGCTTTTTGTTTATCCGATTCCTCCAGTTTCCCAATTTCAAAACCTTGCTTGACATGGTGATAAGTGAATATCAAAAAATTATGAGCCCATAACCCGCAGAGTAAAAATATAGTCAAAGCAAGGAAACTGTGTATGAAAAAGGTTTGTAAATTCATAAACTCCAATTGAGTAAAATAAATTTCGTCGAAGCCTATATACTGGAGATAGCTAAATGAAGCATGGTGAATAATGACAAACACAGCAAGCGGTATCTGAAGTTTCCAATTTTGATAGGTAATAAGTATGGCACTGCCCACAAACGCAAAAAAGTGCATTTCGAACATACCATGCATCTGATAAATAAACTGGGCCATGAAAATGCCAAGAACTAGACTCAACACATATTGATATAAGGAAGAATTCGGAAGGAGTCTCTTCGCCGAATAATATGCAACAAGTGATAAGCTACCCACCCCAATAGCTATGAGCCATGTATCGTAATAAAAAGCAAGTAGCAGCCCAATTATATAGAAACCAATTAGAAAATAATTCATCAGGGTATCAGACCTGTGCTTCTTTTCCAGCAAAGCCGCTTCTATATATTGTAACTTTGTTTGATTGTGTGTTCCCATTTCTAATAGTTTTTACAATTTGGCAATTTGCAACCGTAGCTTTTAATAGCTGCTTCGGAAAAAGTTGGGTTGGGAGAAGAGCTCAGCAAGCACTCAATGGGCATTGGTGCTAAGGTTTGGAATTGTTATCATTGCAATAGCGGCTCTTGTTATAGTTTTCGCGGTAATAAAGTTTTTATCAGTGGTAATAATAGCGGCTTGGGGTGTAGAATACACTCCACATGCAACAGCAATTAGTGTATCGAACAGGACATTAATGTTCAATCCAATTTTATCAATGATATCGTCTGTGGTGTAATCCCCATCTTCATCCATGACCACAACAGCGAATTTTAATTTTTCGGTGTATTTTTTGACTAGCGATTTAAAGTGGGTAAGGTTAAATCGAGAACGGGGGCATTCTGGATTGAAAAAATGCAAAAAAAGTGGTTTGTCCGAAATGGTAATTTTATTTCCGAAATTGATTTTGTCGCCTCTATTTACTACGATATAGTTCACCGGAACTGGAGTAGGTAAACTGTATTTCCCTTCGTTGTGCCAAAACAAAAATGCGATGCCAGCAAAAACTATTACTAGCCATAATGCGAGTATTATTTTTCTTACTTTCATTGCTTCTGAAAAAGGAATGTCATTGTTTTTTACAGCCTAAACTAGTGCTAAGGTCGCAAATGTATGTGCCACTCACCTAGATTAGTACCCCATTTTTTCCGAATGGTCAATTTTGGTTATAAAAAGAGTTAGCCGGGGTTGAGGAATAGCTCTTGTTTTGGCTCTATTAAACGGGGGCTCACCCATTGTTGAATGCGACCCGGTTTATCTACAAATAAAGCAATTTCATGCCTTAACTATTACATAAAGGCATTCTCTCCGGTGATTTCCATACCGAGAATGAGTAAATGAATATCATGTGTTCCTTCGTAGGTGACTACAGATTCCAGATTCATCATGTGCCGCATGATGGGGTATTCCCCGGTGATACCCATGCCGCCATGCATCTGACGGGCTTCGCGGGCAACATCTAAGGCCAAGGCTACGTTGTTTCTTTTAGCCAATGATATTTGAGCGGGCGTCGCTTTTCCTTCATTAAACAAATGTCCAAGCCTCCAGCAAAGCAGTTGGGCTTTGGTTATTTCGGTGAGCATTTCGGCAAGTTTCTTTTGTTGCAATTGGAAGCCCCCAATTGGCCTGCCAAACTGGTGTCTTTCTGCAGCGTAACGTCTAGCACTTTCATAGCAATCCATAGCTGCACCAAGGGCACCCCAACTTATGCCATAGCGGGCTGAGTTGAGGCAAGTGAGCGGTCCTTTCAAGCCTTTCACATTGGGCAAAATGTTTTCCTTTGGAACTTTTACATTATCAAACACCAACTCTCCTGTAGCACTTGCACGCAAGCTCCACTTTCCCGTTGTTTCAGGAGTGGTAAATCCTTCCATGCCTCTTTCTACGATTACTCCATGCACAATATCCTGCTCGTCTTTTGCCCACACCACAGCTACGTCAGCATAGGGTGAATTAGAAATCCACATTTTTGCACCATTGAGTATAATATGGTCACCAGCATCGGTGAAGCGGGTGGTCATGCCACCGGGGTCGCTGCCGTGGTCGGGTTCAGTAAGGCCAAAGCAGCCCAACCATTCGCCCTTGGCCAGTTTAGGTAAATATTTATGTCGTTGGGCTTCGCTGCCAAATTTGTAAATAGGATACATCACTAAGCTCCCCTGCACCGAAGCCGTGCTACGCATACCGCTGTCGCCACGTTCCAGTTCCTGCATCATCAGGCCGTAGGCTATGTAGTCCATACCGCCGCAGCCATATTCGGCTGGTAGTTGGGGGCCAAACAATCCTACTTCGCCCATGCGTGGCACTATAAACTTGGGGAAAGCTGCCTGCTGGCAACAGTCTTCGATGATGGGCGACACTTCTTTTTTCACCCAATCTCTAATGGTGCTGCGAACCAGTTTATGCTCCTCACTCAGCAGGTCGTCGAGGTTGTAAAAATCAGGGCCTTCGTAGGTGTCTTGCTTGGCAGCCCTGTGTATGTCTTGTTCTTCTATGTGTCCGGCCATTTTCTT
>SHWZ01000034.1 GCA_009693575.1 Flavobacteriaceae bacterium
AGCAACGGTGATAGCTGTGTGACTGCCACAGGTCTGAGTATCACAGTGTATCCATTGCCAGTAGCCAACTATCGGATTACTGCTCCGATAGAGGATACACAGTGCTGGGAAGGCAATTATTTTTGCTTAACCGATTCATCCAAGCGGTCGCCAGTGAATGCTAAAATTGTTCGCCGTATTATGCTTTGGGATGATGGTTCGCAAGATTCAGTGGGTGCTGACTGGAATGGCTCTGACCAAATGTGTTATACATACCCAGACCCTAAGGCACTTAACTACAGCCCTGAATTAATTATAATTGATACCAATGGCTGTGTTGATACCTTTAGAATTCAGAATTACCTGAGAGTAAATGAACGATTAGACCCAAATTTTACAACCCTTTTCACTCGGATGTGCGATTCAACTCCAGTGCCTTTTACCAATTCTTCACGGATAAAGTTTAAGGACGTGTCTTATTTCTCTTGGGAATTTGGTGATGGAGTTGTTTTTAAGTCAAGTGGCAATGTTCCTTTAAATTCCAATGACCAAAAGATGTGGGACAATTTCATACACATGTATTACAAGCAGGGGCCGTTCACTGCGAAATTGGTAATCAGGAGCAAGTATGGTTGCATAGATTCATTCATAAACCAATATGCAGGCGACAACGTTAACTTGCCTCTCGACCCTTATGTGCCTGAGGATACCATGTGTTGGGACGGTAATTTAGTTGAATTTATTCAGACCCCATTGTTCATACCAATTCCTGGAAAGCAACAGGTATATTGGATCTACAACCATCCACCACCAAACAATGTAGACTCAGGAACTTGGAATCCAAAACACGCATTTCCAAGCTGCGGCCCTAAGGTGGTAAACCTTTTGGTATGGCAACCCCCATGTACTAAACTTGATACCATTGACAGCATTATGCTTTATGGTCCGATGGCCAAAATAGAGAATCCGCCCCTAGTGATGATAGCCGATACGGAAAGGCATCAGTGTGATGTGCGTGATACTGTCCATTTCACCAATGTATCGCAAATATGTGATGTAGAAGGGCTTCACTACTACTGGGATTTTGATGATAATAGTAATCCTCACTCCATTAACGATACAGCTTGGAGCGATGGTTATTCGGTGAAAGATACCATTAGGGTGCGATGGAACTCATACCTTGGCAGATACGACTCTACCACTGTTTCCAAAAAAATCATATTCAGAGGAGAGCGTATTTCAACCATAGTGGTAAAGACGGATACCTTTACAAATCCAGTGAATGGACAAACTGATAGCAATATATATATGGTGTGTAGCTATGGAGGTGCAACCCCTTCATATCGGTGGCATTGCGATACTATTATCAATGGCACTGATACTATTTTCAAACCTAGAAACACCCATTTTAGTAGAGATTGGAAACCCATACACATGTATGACAGTGCAGAAGCCCCTGAACGTTGTCACACACCCAAGTTCAACATGAAAGGCTTTTACCTCAACAGTTATCAGCAGGAGGTATGGTGTGAGAGCAAGAATCAAGTCCCCTTTGCTATGATGAACCCAAGAGCCACTGGACTTACTACTTCAGGCCAATCTTGCTATGGTCCTATGCCACCTTATGGTATTACCTTTAAGTGGGACAAGTCGAAGCCTGGCTGCACACAGCAATTTGTTAGTATCTGCTTCGACTCTGCATGTTGTCGTTGGCCTGGCGACACGCTTTGCTGGACTCCTCAGACAGGATTCGCTATTCCACCATGGTCGCCGTTCCCAGTTTGGCCTACACAATATAAACGCCCTTACTTCAACATATGCGACCCCACCGGTGAAGGATGGGTGACGGTTGGATTGGTAATTCACAACCGTCTTGGTCAAACAGACAGTAATGTGAGCATTGGAAAATACAAACGTTGCTCAGATACCGTATGGTATCACCATCAGCTACGATTCGTTGATTTGGATCCCCGATTTGCCACCACCATTGTCAACCCGCAGTACATCTGTCCTCGTTCTGATGTGTGGTTTACCATGACTGATAGTATACAGGATAGTATCAAGTCAGTTGGTTGGATTTGGGCTGATGGCAGTGCACACACAGATACAATCAGAAGGATTTATGCATCTCAAAAAGATTATAAAACCCACCGCTATGAATACAGATGGGATGAAAATGGAGATTTTATTGACTCAATACCGATGGATACATCCATTTACCACGACTACATTTTGCCTACAATGAAACACTATTACAAGAATAGGGGCAAATACAAGGTGAACCTGGTGATGACCAATACAGATAATTGCGTCAACGTTAAAAGATATACAGTAATAGTAGGTCAACAGGCGGCGGTTTATCTGGGTGGGTCTGATACCATTGTGTGTACCGGAGGAAATCCAATCGAGTTTCAGGCCGATTTGCATTATTGGCACCCCATTGGTCCACCAGTGTACCCATGGGACTATGACACTACCCAATATTGGCTTGACCCTACTCTTGGTGGAACTAGAGCAGTTCAATTGCCATTCAAGCCTGAAAAATTCATCTGGCTGTTTGACGACACTATTAATCCTGTGTCAACTAGTTATTTTGCAAAGCATCGCTTTTCACATACCGGTATATTTGATGTGAGACTTTGTTGGACTGACTCGAATAGTTGCAAAGACACGATCCACACAAACATATATGTGGAGGATGTTCATGCCGCATTCTATTACGACAAAGGATCAATTGCTTGTGGACAATTAACTAAATTCTTCGATAGTTCATATACCGAAGGGCCTTGCCCCAGCCTTGGTGCGTGCGTTGATACTATCATTGCTTGGGATTGGGATTTTGGAGACAAAAAGAATGGAAGTATTTTCAAAAATCCAGTGCATAAGTATTCTTACCCAGGCACTTATACCATTCGACTGATTTGTACTTCTACCTTTGGTTGCATGGATACTACATACAGAAAAGTGACCGTGAAGGGGCCACACCCTAAGGCAGTCGTAGTTGGAGATACCTTAGGCTGTGTACCATTTACTGCCCGCTTCTCTAACCAGAGCGACTCAGTCACTACCATTTTCAAATGGAAGTTTGGAGATGGGGTGGAAATGCCGACTAATGGTAGAAATGATGTGTATCATACCTACACAAATCCAGGAACTTATTATGTTTTCCTTGATGGTACAGGTGCAATCTATGATTCAACACAAGCTGCAAACCTCAACTGTACTTACACATATCCTGATACCCCTCAGCACAGGGCCATAATTATCCGCGTATTGCCAAGGCCACGCGTAAACTTTACGCCACCTAAACCATGTAAAAATGATGTGGCTAGATTTATCAACTTGAGTGATACCACATACACTAGCATCATTTGGGAATTTGGCGATGGAGCTACAGGTAGCTATAACAGGCTCACAGGTGACACCTTAGGAAGTATTACTCACATATATACAAGAGCTGATACTTTCTATGCGAAGCTGAGGCCGACCTACACGGATACCATCAACAAAATCACTTGCCCGTCAGATACCACACTACCTATAGTAGTTGATAGTGTGATGGCTGACTTTGAAATCGATTCTAGTGGTGTTCCCGATTTTAAGTTCAAAAACACCAGCGGAAATAATACAATTGCATGGCACTGGAGCTTTGACCACCCACAATCAGGTGCTGATAGCATATCGAACAAACAACACCCAAGCCATAATTATGGCAATGATGTGAGCCCTGTTTTAGGATTCAATGTATGCCTCACTGCTACCAACGGAAGATGTTTTGCCAAAATATGTAAACCTGTCTTCAACAATTTCGAGGTGGACATTATGATTCCAAATGCATTCACTCCTGATGGTGACAACCTGAATATGACCTATAAAATATTCACTAAAGGATTAGCCAAAGATGTCGAGAATTTCCACTTGGTAATATTGAATCGTTGGGGGCAGAAGGTGTTTGAAACCAAAGACCCAACGCAAGGCTGGAACGGAACCAACAAAGGAAGTGGTTTAGATTGTCCTACTGGCACCTATTTCTACACCTTATGGTGGAACTGGAGGGTTTGGCCTACAATAGACAAAGAGCCCAAGAAAGTTGATAACTATGGTGATCAAACAACCTGGCACCGAGACCCTGTCGATGGCACTACTGGCAAAGCCTCTGGCACTATTACTCTTATTAGAAAGAACTAAGCAACTGCGGAGACAGGATAGATTAGATTTGATGAAGCGGCCTTTCAACCAACTGTTGAGAGGCCGTTTTTTTTTTGGAAGATAGTGATATCATCCCGAAAAGAGATGGCATTACTATTAAACAAGACCCCGCTACATTTGCACCATGAACGTACCAATAATGAGTGAAATGGCCGCCGCAGGGCAAAGCCCGGAAGTGCTTTTCTGGGTGGGCTGTGCTGGTAGTTTCGACCAACGGGCACAGCGGGTCACCAAGGCATTTGCCGATATACTGAACCGTACGGAAGTAAGTTTTGCTATTCTAGGCAGCGAAGAAGCTTGCACAGGCGACCCAGCAAAACGGGCTGGCAATGAGTTTCTTTTTCAGATGATGGCCATGCAAAACATAGCAACACTCGATGCTTATCAAATTAAAAATATTGTAACCACCTGCCCTCACTGTTTCAATACCCTCAAAAACGAATACCCAAGTTTGGGCGGTCATTACGAGGTGATGCACCATACCAGTTTTTTGAACAAATTGCTCGACGATGGACGATTGAAAATAGAAGGTGGAGCATTTAAGGGTAAACGAATCAGCTACCACGATAGTTGCTATTTGGGCAGAGCCAATGGAATATATGAAGCTCCCAGATTACTGATGGAACGACTGGATGCAGAACTGGTAGAACTGAAACGTTGTCGCACAAACGGGCTTTGTTGTGGTGCAGGCGGAGCCCAGATGTTTAAGGAAGCCGAAAACGGCATCCGTGAAGTAAATACAGAACGAACAGATGATGTACTTGCCGCCAATGTAGAAGCTGTGGCCGTAGGCTGCCCATTTTGTAATACCATGCTCACCGATGGTGTGAAAGGAGCCAACAGGGAAGACAGTATACAAGTGCTTGACGTCGCAGAGATGATTCAAGGAGCTATGGCGAGTTGATTATAGTTGGTTAGGTGGGTAGTAAATGACTGCACTTTTTGGTTTATTTTGTTAAAGCGTGCATCGCACCTAATGTTCTCTATTCCCTCACCAACTTTTGCTGACGCACTACCTGCCCATTTTGTTTGAGCAAGACAATGTAAATTCCAGAAGAAATATGGCTGAGGTCAATGGTTGAATTGAGATCAGTTGTTATCAATTGACTGATTAATATATGACCAAGCATTGTTAAACGGGTCATATTTTTGAAAGTCAGATTTCGGGCTTTGATTTTGGTAAACACCACCACCCACAAATCCATAATTTCCTATTACGAATGAAGCTGCCACATGCCTAGCAATGCTCACACCGCCGTTCATGGATGATACTTGTGTCCACGAATCTGATAGTGGATCATATTTCCAGAAATCAGCCCACGATTTGTTTGAATACCCTGTGCCAACATAGCCTTTACCTTGTATGACAAAACTCACAGGAAAAAACCGCGAAGTGCCACCAAAATTAGTCTTCTGTGTCCAAGTGTTTTGTGAAAATGCAGAAGAAGCCAATAGTAAAGCTAATATTGACAGTGTTGTATTTTTTTTATTCATAAATTTTGGTCAGAATTATTCAAGCAAATAATATGGAAAAACTAAAGATACTACTCCAACCTTTCTTCTATATTCAACCTATGTTTTCGTGCAGTGTCTTTTGCTATATCATAACCTGCATCGGCATGGCGTATAACACCCATAGCTGGGTCGTTGTGTAGCACACGTTTCAACCTGATTTCAGCATCTTCTGTGCCATCGGCCACTATCACCATACCAGCATGTATGCTATATCCCATGCCCACGCCACCGCCATGGTGCAAGCTCACCCAGCTTGCTCCTCCTGCAGTATTTATTAACGAGTTCAATACAGGCCAATCAGCCACCGCATCGCTGCCATCCATCATGGCCTCCGTTTCGCGGTTGGGGCTGGCCACACTTCCTGTATCCAAGTGGTCGCGACCAATCACGAGAGGTGCTGAAACTTTGCCGCTTCGAACCAATTCATTGAAAGCAAGTCCTGCTTTTTCGCGTTCACCTTGCCCCAGCCAACAAATGCGGGCGGGCAATCCCTGAAATGCAATCCTTTCCCTGGCCATTTTCATCCAGCGTTGCAGCCCTTCGTTTTCGGGGAACATGTCCATAATGACTTTGTCGGTAGTGTATATATCTTCAGGGTCGCCACTCAAAGCTACCCAACGGAAAGGCCCTTTGCCCTCGCAGAATAGCGGACGGATATACGCAGGTACAAAACCAGGGAAATCAAAGGCATTTTTCACACCCGCCTCCAAAGCCCTTGCCCGCAGGTTGTTTCCATAATCAAACGTGATGGCTCCACGTTTCTGCAATTCCAGCATTAGTTCCACATGGTGAGCCATGGTAGCATACGTTTTTTTGATATATTCTTCTGGGTTCGATTTGCGAAGAGCATCTGCCACTTCCTCGGCGATGCCTTGTGGGTAGTAACCTACCAAAGGGTCGTGGGCACTGGTCTGGTCGGTGACCATATCAGGGGTGATGTTTCGGGCAATCATCCGCTCCAACAAATCAACAGCATTGCAGCACACTCCAATACTCATTGCCTCACCGATGCTTTTATATTTTAAAGCGAGGTCAATAGCCTCGTCAATATCCAAACACATCATATCCAAGTAGCAGGTCTCCAAGCGTTTTTTAATTCGCCATTGAACTACCTCTGCTGCAAGGCAAACACCGCCATTCATGGTGACGGCCAAAGGCTGTGCCCCCCCCATACCTCCAAGTCCGGCAGTTACAGTCAGAGTATTTTTTAGGGTGTTATTAAAATGTTGTCTTGCCGCTTCGCCAAAGGTTTCGTAAGTGCCTTGCACTATCCCCTGCGAACCAATGTATATCCAACTTCCAGCGGTCATTTGTCCATACATCATCAGCCCCTTGGCCTCCAGTTCGCGGAAATGCTCCCAAGTAGCCCACTTAGGCACAAGCTGCGAGTTTGAAATTAATACACGTGGAGCATCCTTGTGTGTAGGTAAAATGCCTACTGCCTTGCCACTTTGTATCAAAAGCGTTTCATTCTCCTCCAAATCTTTCAGGGCTTTCACTATCAAGTCGAATGCTTCCCAGTTGCGGGCTGCCTTGCCAATGCCACCATAAACGATGAGGTCTTCAGGACGTTCGGCCACTTCCTGGTCAAGGTTGTTCATCAGCATTCGAAGGGCGGCTTCCTGTACCCAGCCTTTACATCTCAGGGTTGTTCCTGTGGCGGCTTTTATGATTCTTGTGGTAGTTGTCATTCAGTATGTTTGGGGGCAAAAATACATGGAGATGACGCAAGTGCCATGTTCTCCTGATAGTTAATACTGCTTTGGAATGGAGTTGTGTACGACTTATGCCATCAATTCTTTTTACCCTCCTCGTTTCATAGCTACCGTTTATGAATTTGTTTGAAAAACTTGGACTCCCCTTACATTTGTCCACCAAAACTAAAAGACTTTATGGACAAAGAAGCAATTGAACTGGATTCGGTTGTCATTCGATTTGCTGGCGATAGCGGCGATGGAATGCAGCTCACAGGAACACAGTTTACCAACACCGCAGCCCTTTTTGGCAACGACCTGGCCACCTTCCCCGACTTTCCGGCGGAGATACGTGCTCCCCAAGGAACACTTGCCGGTGTGAGCGGCTATCAAGTGCATTTTGGCAGCAACAAAATAAATACCCCCGGCGACCACTGCGACGTGCTGGTGGCTATGAATGCTGCTGCACTAACTGCTAACTTGAAATGGCTGAAAACAGGCGGAACTATTATAGTGAACACTGATGGTTTTGACGCCAAAAATTTACGTTTGGCTAATATCCCTGAAGCAGAAAATCCGCTGGAAAATGGCAGCTTAGATAAATATGCGGTGAAGCGGATAGACATTACTAAAATAAGCCGTGCAGCCCTTGCCGACAGCGGACTTGGTACGAAAGAGATTGACCGTAGCAAAAATATGTTTGTGTTGGGATTGATATACTGGATGTACAACCGCAGCATTGATGGAAGTGTAGAGTTCCTTAAATCAAAATTTAAGAAAAACCAAGCGATAGCTGATGCTAACATCAAGCTTCTGAAAGCTGGCTGGAACTACGGTGAAACCACGGAAACTTTTGTAAGCAAAATTCATGTGGCTCCTGCCAAAATGGAGGCTGGTGTATATCGAAGCATCATGGGCAATCAGGCATTGGCTTATGGGCTGGTGGCTGCTTCCCAAAAAAGCGGGATACCTATCTTTTTGGGTACATATCCTATCACTCCAGCTTCTGATATTTTGCACGAACTGAGCAAACTCAAAAACTTTGGCATCCGCACCTTTCAGGCAGAAGATGAGATAGCAGGTGTGTGTGCTGCCATTGGTGCGGCTTATGGTGGCAGTATAGGTATCACTAGCAGCAGTGGTCCTGGCATTGCTTTGAAAATGGAAGCCATTGGACTAGCAACGATGTTGGAACTTCCTCTCATTGTGTTGAATGTGCAACGTGGAGGCCCCAGCACAGGACTACCCACCAAAACTGAACAATCAGATTTGATGCAAGCCCTATATGGCAGAAATGGTGAATGCCCTGTGGTAGTGATTGCTCCACAAGGTCCCAGCGATTGCTTTCACATGGCTTACGAGGCCATCAACATAGCGACACGGCACATGATTCCGGTGTTTGTGCTCAGTGATGGATATATAGCCAATGGAGCAGAGCCTTGGAAATTTCCTGAAAGCAAAGATTTACCAGAAATCAATGTTGGCTTTGCTGCAGCGAATACCTCAGGCGATAAGTTTATGCCCTACGAGCGAGACGAGAACCTGAGCCGGCCTTGGGCTGTGCCTGGAACGGCCGGACTGGAACACCGCATAGGTGGCTTGGAAAAACAAAACGTAACTGGTAACATCAGCTACGATGCCGACAACCATGAGTTCATGACCAAACTGCGGCAGGATAAAGTGAACAAAGTAGCCGATCATATACCACTTCAAACTGTCGATAATGGACCCGACAGTGGTGACCTGCTGGTACTTGGATGGGGCAGCACCTATGGAGCCATAAAAACTGCCGTCAACACGCTTCGTGACAATGGAAAAACCGTAAGTCATGCCCATATCCGCTACCTGAATCCACTTCCCAAAAACTTAGGTGAAGTATTGAGCAAGTTCAAGCAAGTTTTAGTTCCTGAAATGAACAGTGGGCAGTTGGTGAAAATAATCCGCGACAAGTTCATGATAGATGCTATGCCTCTAAACAAGATGCAGGGACAGCCGTTTACTACAGCAGAAATAGTGAAAAAATTGGAGGAGTTGGTATAAAAAAACTCCCTACAGCAATATAAATTTATCATTACAGAATCATAATAAAATATAAACATGTCAACCCTAACAGACCAAACAGCCCCAAAGCTAACGCCTAAAGACTTTGCAAGCGACCAAGATGTACGCTGGTGCCCCGGCTGCGGCGACTACAGCATCCTAAAACAGGTGCAAACCGTGATGCCCGACCTTGGCCGCAAGCGGGAAGAAATTGTGTTTATTTCAGGTATAGGCTGCAGCAGTCGTTTCCCTTACTACATGGAAACTTTTGGGATGCACAGCATACATGGCAGGGCTACAGCCATAGCTACTGGTCTCAAAGCCAGTCGACCCGAACTGAGTGTGTGGGTGGTGACGGGTGACGGTGACTCGCTCAGCATTGGCGGTAATCATTTTATACACTTACTTCGTAGAAATTTGGATATAAATGTATTGCTTTTTAACAATCAAATATACGGCCTGACCAAAGGCCAATACTCACCCACCAGTGAGCAGGGCAAGGTAACCAAAAGCACTCCTTACGGTTCGATTGACCACCCCTTTAACCCAGCTGCTTTGGCTTTGGGAGCTGATGCAACTTTTGTGGCTCGAAGTATGGATCGTGACCCCAAACATTTGCAGGGCGTTATCCGCAAAGGCTACGACCACAAGGGCACTTCGTTGATTGAGATATACCAAAATTGCAACGTGTTTAACGATGGGGCATTTGAAATATTTACAGAAAAAAGTAGCAAAAAACAAGAAGCCCTTTTTGTGGAGCAAGGCCAGCCACTATTGTTTGGAGATAATAATGAAAAGGGGATTATACTCGATGGATTTACCCCTCGCATCGTAGATATTGGCAGCGACCATACTGCCGACGATTGCTGGATACACAATGCAAGCGATGGTGTGAAAGCCAATATGCTTGTCCGTTTCTTCGATGACCCGGCCATGGAAGGTCATTTGCCACGCCCATTCGGTGTTTTTTATGCCAAGGAAAGACCTACCTATGAAGATGCATTGAATGGACAGATAGCTGCTGCAATAGAAAAGTTTGGCTCAGGCGATATTGACAAACTGATAGCTGGCCGGGAAACATGGACTATAAACTAAGTTAGAACTCTCGACTTTCCAGTTCGCTCACCTTTTGGCGAAACAAATCAGGAAATGGTGCTTTTTCATTTTTTTTGAAATCGTACATCACCATCACATCAGTAGCTTCTGCTGCGGTTTCTCCATCTTGGTTCAGTAGTATATGAGTCAATGAAAAGCTACTATTTTTGATATATTCCATCCGAGTATTGATTTCAATTGATCCGGGATAGAATAAAGGTTTTTTGAACTGACATTCGGTACTCGCTAACATGGGCCCCACAAGGGTTTCCAAGAAGTGCTCGTAGATGCCTACCTGCTCCCAGTAATGCACCCGGGCGGCCTGCACATATTTCAAAAAGGCTACATTGTTCACGTGGCCAAATAGGTCCAGTTCAGACCAATCTATGCGAAGGAAAAGAGAATTAGGAATGGAGAATTAGGAATTAGAAATGTGAAAGGATTAGTTGGTGAAATTACAACTCAAGACCCCAAGCTAAGAACCATAAACTACTAACTCTTACGCCGCCTTTGCCTGCCTAAATTTCAAAAGCTCTACCCGGTTGCGAGCATCTTGCAGTGTGATGGTCACTTTCTTTACGTTTTCATGGTTTGGCAGGTCATACATGTAGTCAATCATAATGCTTTCGCAGATGCTACGCAGTCCACGGGCTCCAAGCTTGTATTCCAAGGCCTTGTCCACGATGAATTCTATCACGTCGTCTTCAAACTCCAGTTCTTTACCTTCCATTTCAAACAGTTTTCTGTATTGTTTCACCAAGGCATTTTTGGGCGTAAGCAATATATTTTTCAGGGCTTCGCGATCAAGCGATTCCAAATGGGTGAGCACGGGTAGGCGGCCAATGATTTCTGGGATGAGGCCATGGGCTCGCAAATCTGCTGGGGCAATGTATTGCAGGTACTGTGAGGCATTCACATCACGGTGTTCTTCGTCGAACTTGAACCCGATGCTGTTGCTGCTGATACGGCGTTCAATTATTTTGTCAATACCTTCAAATGCACCACCACAAATGAACAGGATATTTTCCGTATTTACACGAATATATTTCTGGTCGGGATGCTTGCGGCCACCTTGTGGCGGGGCGTTTACCTCGGTGCCTTCCAATATCTTTAATAAAGCCTGCTGCACACCTTCGCCACTGACGTCGCGGGTTATGCTGGGGTTGTCGCTTTTGCGGCTTATTTTGTCTATCTCGTCAATGTAGATTATACCCCGTTCGGCGGCCTCCACATCATAGTCTGCAACTTGTAGCAGGCGGGTGATGATTCCTTCCACATCCTCGCCCACATAACCAGCTTCAGTGAGCACGGTGGCATCAGCCACGCAAAAAGGCACGTTAAGGATGCGTGCAAGGGTTTTGGCCAACAGGGTTTTTCCTGTGCCTGTTTCACCCACCATCAGTATGTTTGATTTTTCTATCTCCACATCACCAGGCTGCCTCTTGTAGTTTACCCGCTTGAAATGATTATGCACGGCTACGCTCAGCACTTTCTTGGCAGCTTCCTGGCCTATTACATATTCATCCAAGTGTGCTTTTATCTCAGTCGGTTTCAGAAGTTTTAGTCCCGGTTTATTGCCTTTCTTTTTGGTGGCACCGCTCAGCCTCGATTCATCGAGCATGGTTTGGGCGGCTTCAATGCATTCGTCGCATATTAACACCTTGTCCATGCCGCTTACCATAAAGGTGGCCATGTCTTCGGGCTTGCCGCAAAAGGAACAGATTCTGGCTTTGGGTTTCATTAGGGGGAGATTTAATATAATAAGATGGAAGACCTGAGATAGGTTGCCGCTAAATGAGCCTACAAAAATAACGGTGCAGGTGGGTTGTTCGGTTTGTTTGAAAGGATTGCAGCATAAAACCTGCCGGGACAAAAGCTCTCTTACAAGACTGATAAAATGAGAGTCAATAGTCTGCTTCTTCAATCACTTGGCCAAGCCACTTGAATCATTGGGGTTCTCTGGGTTCACAGTTAGCGAAAGCAGTTTGGGATGAATAATCAAGTCCATATCTTCCATCGGTATTGCCCCTAGCAACACTTCATCTCCCAATACCATTGCTCCGACAAAACATAGCCTGTCTTGAAACATTACTTTAATAGGTCCCACATAAGGCACCAAGCTTGAATTGCCATCTGCCAGTTTCACTTCCCGCTTTTGTAACTCTTTCAAGCCAAGTTGGGAAGCAATATGCGATGGGATACAAAGATAAGTAGGCCCCGAATCAACCAAGCATCTGGCCTTGATTGGATTCAATGCCAGATTAGTTGGATTCGATAGTTCTATTTCAGTCCTGATGATTTGCATTTGTCAAAGTTAGTACGGTTTTAATACTTGAGAGTAAAGAGTGTGTCGACAGCAAGCTTCAAGTTCGTATTGCAAATCCTATGGCCTTAGTCAAGCCGATTACAAATCAACTTGGGTCGGATGTAGATTAATAATTGATAGTCCCGATGGCTATTGAGATAAGACCATCCATCCTCTCACTTCCTCGTCAAAATTTCGTCTATCATGCCGTAGGCTTTGGCTTCTTCGGCAGTCATCCAGTAGTCGCGGTCGCTATCGGCCTCTACTTTCTCATAAGGCTGACCACTGTGGTGGGCTATGATGTCGTAAAGTTCCTTCTTCAGCTTCTTGATTTCGCGTGCAGTTATTTCTATGTCGCTCTCTTGGCCTTGTGCCCCGCCCATGGGCTGGTGTATCATCACACGGGCATGTTTCAAGGCCGCACGTTTGCCTTTGTCTCCGCTACACATAAGCACTGCACCCATACTGGCGGCCATGCCTGTGCATATAGTGGCTACACTTGGGGTGATGTATTGCATGGTGTCATAGATGCCAAGGCCGGCATAGACACTGCCACCGGGGCTGTTTATGTACATTTGAATGTCACGCTTGCCATCGAGGCTTTGCAGGAAAAGCAATTGTGCCTGGATGATGTTGGCGAAATAGTCGTCGATGCCGGAGCCAAGGAAGATGATGCGGTCGGCCATCAGTCGGCTGAACACGTCTATTTCGCGGAAGTTTACCGGACGTTCTTCTATCACGGTGCGGGTCATGCCCTTCACTTCACTGGTAATGTAGGCGTCAGTCTTTTGGCTGCTGATGCCGTGGTGTTTTGTTGCGTACTTGTGGAATTCTTTGCCGTAGTCCATAAAATGAGTTTGGTGTTTTTAGTCTTGAGTTCTTAGTTTAGGTTTGCATCTGTCAGTCTGAGTTTATCGAAGACATATTCAAAGGGCTTATTTATTCGGAACAAAACTAAGGGCTGGAATGTTTGTGGGGAAGATTGCAAGATTAAAGACTAAATGCCACCAACTGCCAACTTCCTACTCCCAGTTTTTTATCATTAACGAATCAGCACATCAACGAATCACCGAATTAATGAGCGTGCTCATGCTGCTGGTGATGCTTTTCGTTATGTTCTTTGATAGTGGCGAAATACTCTTCGGGCTGCATGGGCTGTTCTAATACAGTTACTAAATCCTTCATTTTTCGAACGACTTTTTGGCTGAGAACTTTATCAAACAATTTGCGATAGCCATCTTCTTTTTCCAGCTCTTTTTTTGCCAAACTCTTCACTGCATCTTCTATTCCAGTGTTGAGGCCATACTGGGCAAACATAGCACGGGCATTGGCTTCGGAGGCTATTTGCACTTCACGGTCTTCCACCTTAACTTCGTATTTCTCGGCCACTTTTTCTTTGATCAATTGCCAACGGAGACCAGCGGCTTCTTGGGCATATTTTTCGTCCACATTGTCGGTGTTGTAGTGTTCCGGGTGGTTGTTTATCAGGAAGCGTTTCATGAAGGCATCGGGCAAGTCAATACGGATGTTCGACATAACCGCATCCGTTACTTCATGTTCCAAAATATGTTCGCCTTGTTGGTTCAGGTATCCTTCCAAATCTTCTTTCAGCAATGCCCTAAACTCTTCTTCTGTTGTGGCTTTGCCGGCACCAAATACTTTGTCCCACAATTCTACATTCATTTCTGAAGGGGTTGAGCGGGTGATGTCCAAAACCTTAGCTGAGAACTGTTGACCCAAATCGTGAACGGCATCGTGGGTGAGGCTTAAAGCATGCTCCATTTCCTTATGGTCGTCGTTGAACAAGTTGAACACATTCACTTTAAATTCCATTTCCTTTTCGGCTGAAAGAAGCAGTTGTTTGGTAGGCTCATCTTTCACAACACTGATTAAGAAGGGCACATCTTTTTGGACGCCTCCTTCAAGCGGGCTGCCATCTTCGGCCAGTTCAGTCAGTGTGAGACGTACCATGTCGTTGTCGGTATCCACTTTCGGTATGCTTTCATATTTGCCATATCGTTTGCGAATGCTTTCGGTCTCTTCATCTAGCATTTTGTCATCGGCCTGCAACTTTGGCAGGTTGAAAGTACCAAGCACACCGAAGTCGGGCTCAAACACAGGTGCCAGACCAATATCAAAAATGAAATTGAAGGTTTCGCCTTTAGCAAATCGCTCGATGACAGGCGAGTCTTCATTGGCAATTGGCTGACCCAGCACGTCAATCTTGTTTTCAGTAATGTGGGTGTTCAGGCTCTTGGTTACCTCTTTGTTAATGATTTCATATAAAGTAGAATCGCCATAGTTTTTTTCTATCAATGCCTTAGGCACATGACCCGGACGGAAACCTGGCATAGCCACCTTCTTGTTGATGGTCTTCAATTGTTTCTCATACTCGGGCAAGTATTCTTCGGGTGTCAGCACAATGTGGATGCTGGCGTTCAGGTCGTCGTGCTTGGTTAATGTTGTGCTCACTGTTGATTCTATAAATTGTTAATTCGTTGATTCGGTAATTGGATAAGCCAATCCTTGAGTTGTCGTTCCTACCAAGGAGGCATCTAAATTAAAAACTGGCTGGCATCATACCAACCAGTTTCTTTTTAAGTGCGGGCGGAGGGACTCGAACCCACACGCCTTACGGCACCAGTTCCTAAGACTGGCACGTCTACCAATTTCGCCACGCCCGCATTGTTTTCTTCCGCTTGTTCAAAGGTAAAAAGGGGGGCAAAGGTAAGGCTGGGGCAAATGTGAAAATATAGGAATTTGAAAAAGTATTCCAAGCACTTGGAAATTCAACTTGTCGGTATTCAAAGTTTCCTTTTCAAGTAATGCCCGGTGTAGGATGCTTTGCATTTCACTAAGTCTTCGGGAATGCCTTCAAAAACCACATTGCCGCCAGCCTCGCCAGCTTCCGGGCCAAGGTCTATCACCCAATCGGCACACTTTATTACCTCCAGGTTATGCTCAATTATCAAGATGCTATGACCTTGTTTCACCAAAGCTTCAAACGATAGCATCAGCTTTTTTATGTCATGAAAATGCAGGCCGGTTGTAGGCTCATCAAAGATAAAAAGTATCTGGTCACCATTGCCGCTTTTTCCAAGAAAGGAAGCAAGCTTTACTCGTTGAGCTTCTCCGCCGCTAAGTGTCGAAGCAGACTGACCAAGCGTTACATATCCTAGGCCCACATCTTGCAGCGGACGAAGTTTGTTGGAAATGGTTTTTTCATCTACAAAAAACTTCATAGCCTCGTCCACCGTGAGAGTCAGCACTTGGCCAATATGCAACCCATTATAGGTTACCTCCATCACTTCCTGTTTGAAACGGCTGCCACTACAGTCTTCGCAGGGCAGTCGAATATCAGCCATGAACTGCATTTCTACCGTCGTTTCTCCTTCGCCTTGGCAAGTTTCACAGCGGCCACCTTCCACATTGAAACTAAAGTGGGATGGCTTGTAACCACGGGCTTTGGAGGTTGCTTGGTTCGCAAACAAATCCCTGATGCCATCGTAGGCTTTAATATATGTTACAGGATTGCTGCGGCTGCTTTTTCCAATTGGATTTTGATCGATCATTTCTACCAAACTCACCGATTTTGTATAGCCTGAAAGTCCGCTATGGCTGCCCATTTTGCTTGGGGTAAATTCGCCCGTGGCTCTTTGCAACGAAGGGTACAGCACTGTTTTTACCAAGCTTGTTTTGCCAGAACCAGACACTCCTGTAACACAGGTAATGCAGTTCAGCGGAAACTTTACCGTTATATTCTTTAGGTTGTTTTCGCTGGCCGATTTTACTTCAATGTATTCGTTCCATTTTCGTCTGTGTTTGGGCACTTCAATGCTTTCTTCTCCTGCCAAATATTTTGCCGTGAGGCTTTCGTTTTTCTTGTGGATATCTGCAAATTTTCCCTGCCAAACGAGGTTGCCTCCCTGTGTTCCGGCCAGTGGGCCAATGTCCATCAGTTCGTCACTTATCTCCATTATTTCCTCGTCATGCTCTACCACTATTACGGTGTTGCCAAGGTCACGCAGGTTTTTCAATACCTTTATCAGCCTTTGGGTATCCCGACTGTGTAGGCCAATACTGGGCTCATCCAAAATATACAATGAGCCTACTAAACTGCTGCCCAAACTGGTTGCCAAATTGATGCGTTGGCTTTCACCTCCACTCAGCGAATTGCTCAGCCGGTTCAGACTTAGGTAGCCCAGCCCTACATCGAACAGACATTGCAGCCTGCCAACTATTTCTGTTAGGATTCGTTTCGATATTTTATGTTCGTTTTCTCCCTGCTCCAATTGCTGGAAAAAGCTAAGGGAATCGGTGACACTCATCAGCAAAATATGCTGCAGCGATTTGTATCTTTTAAAAGGGTCGAAGTCTGTTTCCTTCTTGTCGGTAGTATACTTTCTATCAGTGAGCAACACATAAGCCGTGTCTTTGCGAAGCCTTGTCCCCAAGCAATCGGGGCATAGTTTTTTGCCACGGTATCGGCTCAGTAACACACGGTATTGAATCTTGTAAGTCTGTGCCTCCAGTTCTTTGATGAAGCCATTCAGGCCAAACCAATCTTTGCCGCCAAGCCACAAAAAATCAATCTCTTCCTGGCTCAACTCATTATATGAACGATGGATTGGGAAATCATTTTTGCGGCAGGTGGATATAAACTGTTTGCGGTAGTTGTCCATTTGCTGCCCACGCCAAGGAGCAATCGCTTCTTCGTATATCGAAAGGTTTTTGTTCGGGACTACCAAATTTTCATCAATGCCTATCACCGAACCATAGCCCTCGCAGGTTTTGCAAGCTCCGTATGGATTGTTGAACGAAAAAAAATGGAGGCTTGGCACTTCAAACCGTTGGCCATCTGCCTCGAATCTATTTGTAAAATGCAGCATCTTGCTAATTCCGCCAATTATATTTACCCAACATTCCCCACTCCCTTCGTTAAAGGCAGTTTGGATACTGTCACGCAGGCGGCTTCGCTGTTCTTCATCGGCAGGGTCGGTGATGAAACGGTCTACAAGGAGGTAGAGGGGTAGTGGGGGAGGAGGGGCGTCAGGCTGCTTCCTTGCACCCTGAGCTTTGTCGACGGGTACTTTTAATACCTTCGCTGATTTGATAGTGGGTTTCTTGGACTTGCCCTTTCCATTTCCGTTAGCTGAGGCTTCTAATTCGCTATGCCTAGCATCTCCACTAAAATCTGCAATATCCACCACCTCACCACCAAATTCATTTGGAATCCAAAGCCTTGAAAAACCCTTTTGCATCAGCACTTCAAGTTCTTGGGCCAGAGTGCGGCCTTGGGGTTTTATTTCCACCAAAAGCAAGACCTTGCTTTCGGCTTGCAGGTGCATGATGAAAGCAGCCACGCTCTCGACGGTATGCATCTTCACTTCTAGTTTGCTTTCGGGGCTGAAAGTCTTTCCGGCACGGGCAAACAGTAGTTTTAGGTAATCATAAATCTCGGTGCTAGTGGCCACGGTGCTTCGTGGGTTGCGTATGTTCACCTTCTGTTCTATGGCTATGGCCGGGCTGATACCTTTGATGTAGTCCACATCCGGCTTTTGCATACGGCCCAAAAACTGTCTAGCATAGGCACTCAGGCTCTCTACATATCTACGTTGGCCTTCAGCAAAAAGGGTATCAAATACTAGGCTGCTCTTCCCTGACCCTGAAACACCAGTAACAACCGTGAGCTTGTTGCGGGCAAATTCCACACTCAAGTTCTTGAGATTGTGTACCCTTGCGTTTTTGATGATGATGTTTTGCGGAGCTGACATAAAAAGGAGGGCAAAATTGGGCTACCCAAGCCCATTCACTAATGCTATTTATGGGCATTTTGTTCACAAAAGTGAATTAGTACACTTTCAGTATAGACGTCTACGGGAGAGTCTGCCTTGTGCCTGAAATAACTTTTCTAAGCGAAGCAAATCTCGCACAGATGGAATGGACGTTCCATTCCTTTGTCTCACACCAACTTCAGCAGTCCAATCTCGGGTAGGATACCCACCCGGCCAGGGAAGCCAAGGAATCCAAAACCTCGATTCACATAGAGTTGTTGTTGGCCTTTTTGGTAGTGGCCGGCCCATTGTTCGTAGAGGTATTGTGAGGGGCTCCATCTAAGCCAGTCTGTTTCCACCCCAAACTGAAAGCCGTGGGTGTGACCGGCCAGCGTCAGGTCTATGTCGGGGGTCTCGTGACGCACCTTTGAGTCCCAGTGGCTAGGGTCATGACTAAGCAGCAGTTTCACTGGCACATTGGGTATATTCTTGGTGGCCTTTTCCAAATCGCCCAGCTTTTGAAACCGCCCACGGTCACCCCAGTTTTCTACACCAATTATCCCGATACGTTGGCCGCTTTTTTCCAAGGTGATATGTTCGTTGAGCAGGAGGTGCCAGCCTAGGTCAGCATGTGCTTTTTTTAGTAGTTCAAGGTTGACAGCTTTGGCAGCGGGGCTGTCCCAATGGATATAGTCGCCATAGTCGTGGTTGCCAAGTATACTTAGGACACCCATGGGGGCTTGCAGTTTGCTCAGCAAGTCCATCCACGGATATACTTCTTCGCTGCGGTTGTTCACCAAGTCGCCAGTGAAGAATATAATGTCGGGCTTGAGGCTCATGGCCATCTGTATGCCTCGTGCCAGAGCATCTTGGTCGCTCCAGCTGCCGGAATGTATATCCGAAATCTGTAAAATTTTCAATCCTTTGAAAGCACTGGGAAGGTTTGGCAAATGAACCTGCGTTTTGTGGATGCGGTAGCGGTAGCCTCCGTTCCATGCTCCTTTGCTGAGCAGTATAAATGGAACAGCAGAAGCAGCGAGTCCTGTTTTTAGTAAAAAATCCTGACGGCTTATCTTATTTCCTTCTGGAAGGGTGGGGGAGAGGCTTGCCTTTTTCTTGATAAAACGGAATCCAAACCTTAAAAATCGTATCACATCATCCACCAACAAAAACAGGATGAACACCACCTTGCTGAGATAGATAGTGACAAAGGATGCCGTGGTAAAATTTCGCAGGCCGAGGCTCATTTCCGAATTGAAAACGGTATAAAACATCATCAATGCCGAGAGGATACTGACTTGCCAAAAAACAAACTTCAAACTGCCTTTCAGCTTAGGGCTTTTGTTTTTGAGAAGTGTTCTGATACCTTGCCAAGAATATACATCTACAGCCACAATAAAGGCAAAAAGAATAAGACTTAGGTAAACGCGAAATTCTTGCATAAAGGTTTTGGCTAACAACAAGCAAGCCGTTTTTGCTGATTTGAGCGGCAAAGATGCTAACGGGAAGAGGAAACCTCCCAAGCCTGTATTTTTGCCCGATACATGCGTGTAACATTTCTCGGAACCGGAACTTCGCAGGGTGTGCCTGTCATTGGCTGCCCTTGTAATGTTTGTACCTCAGAGGACCTTCACGACAAACGCCTTAGGTCGAGTGTGAGAATAGAAGTGAACGGCCTTGATTTGGTGATAGACAGCGGTCCAGATTTTAGGCAGCAATGTTTGCGTGCAGGCATGAATAAACTGGACGGGCTTCTTTTTACACACGGCCACAAAGACCATGTGGCGGGACTTGACGACATACGCGGATTTAATTACAGCATGAAAAAACACGTGGACATATATGCAGACATGCGGGTTCAAGATACTTTGCAGCGTGAGTTTCCGTATGTGTTTGAAAAAGTGAAATATCCTGGAGTGCCTGAATTGGATATGCATATCATCGAAAACAAACCCTTTAATTTGAAAGGAGTGGAGGTGATGCCTATAGAAGTGCAACACCATAGGCTGCCTGTGCTAGGCTTTCGCATTGGCGGATTTAGCTACATCACCGATGCCAATTTTATTTCAGAAAAAGAAAAGGAAAAAGTGCGGGGCAGCGATGTTCTGGTGTTGAACGCTCTGAGGCACGAAGCACATGTTTCGCATTTTACCTTGGCTGAAGCTATACAATTGAGCGACGAACTAGAAGCCAAACAGACATACTTCACCCATATAAGCCATCAAATGGGCCTGCACCAAGAAATAAACCAAACCATGCCTGCAGGCAAAGCCCTAGCCTACGACCAACAACAACTAAGAATCTAAATTATGAATTATACAAAACGAACATGCCTTGCACTAATAGCAATGCTGCCTTTCACATTATTGGCGAGCAATGTGCTCATCATATTAAACCCAACTGAGACCTGCAAACGCATGGAAACTGTAATGACTAAGAACGGGATTTCACGCAGTGATCTAGAGACTACTTTTATTACCCGGCTTATCACCGATATGCAATTGGCCGGACATACAGTGGCCATCGAAAAAGCAGGGGGTTGTGCGTACTGTGTATTCCCCACTAGAGTGACAGATGATATACCGAAGCCGCCTCGTGAAGAAAATGCCTTTTTGCGAATGATACAAAGGAAAGCAATTCACAAAGGAGTGGATATAAGCAGCCTAGATGCCAAAGCCAACCTGAATGCGGCTTTAATGAAGTATGACTATGTGGTTTTTGTTACAAAGATTAGCTACCGCCACAAGTTTTGGGCAGGAATCTTTCAGCCTGGAACAAGGCAGCTAGTGATGGACTATGAAATTGTGACCAAATTAGGCATAAAAATCAAAGGCAAAAGCATGCGACAAAATATGGTCATTCTTAAATCCATTAACAAGGAATCGCTGCAATACCTTTTACGTACCGCTGCCTCACACCTTGGCAGTGCCGTGAAGGATTAGTAAGCAATTGACCAATAGCCATCGCATGAAACCAACCTATTAGCATGCATAATACCTTCGACGAAACGCTTTTTCGCTTGCTTAATCAAGGCCTGGCAAACGATTTTTTTGATTGGCTGATGCCACTAGTTTGCGAAAAATGGCTATGGCTGCCTATCTATTTTTTACTCGCCTTTTCTGTATTTCAGAAGTTTAGTTGGAAGGGGGTCTTGGTTTTTGTTTCGGCAATTGGAGTTTGTATTTTGTTGAGTGATGCTGTAGTAGCTAATTTATTCAAGCATTTCTTTGAACGAATCCGACCCTGCAACGATGAAACAACTCAGGTGCGGCTATTGGTGAAATGTGGTAGTGGATATAGTTTTATTTCTGCCCATGCAACCAATCACTTTTCCTTGGCCATTTTGTTTGCTTCCTTGTTTTCTGCAGGCCGAAAATGGGTATGGGTTGCTTGGCTATTGTGGGCGGTTATGATTGCCTTCGGACGTGTGTATGTGGGCGTACATTGGCCCACCGATGTGTTTTGCGGAGCAGCTCTTGGCATTAGTTCGGGGCTGGTGGTGGTGTTGCTGTTTCGTCGCTATGTTAGCAATTGGGCTGGACTGAGTATTTTTGCATAAAAATAAAACAATGGATATAACTGTTGAGGAATTGAAAACCCGCATGGACAATGGGGAAAAGATAAACCTGATAGACGTGCGTGAACCTTATGAATACGAAGAATTCAACCTAGGTGGGAAACTGATTCCGCTGGGTACTATTGCCTCAAATTTGGATGACTTGGAAGACTGGAAAGAGCAAGAAGTAGTTGTCCATTGCAAAGTAGGTGGCCGTAGTGCAGCCGCAGTTGATTATATGAAAAAAATGGGATTTACCAATGTGCGGAACCTGATGGGCGGAGTGCTTGATTGGCAGGCCAAATTCCCTCAATAAAACATGCGACGGCAGTTTGGTTTCTTGCTATTGGCTGGTGCTTTTGTTTGGGTACTTTCGCAAGGTAATTGCTCCAATCCGAAAGCAAAAACTGATGAGCAACCGTTCTACCGCAACCACGGCGATTCAGCCAAGTATGTCGGCATAGATGCATGCAAACAATGCCATTCCGACAAGTACAACACGTATATTCACACTGGCATGGGGCATAGTTTTCGGATTGCTACACCTGAGCGGTCTGACGGAGATTTTACGAGAAACAAACCTGTCTTCGACAAATATAAAAACCTGTGGTATTGGCCACACTTTGCGGATAAGGATTTATACATCACCGAATTTCGGTTGGAAGGAAAAGATACAGTACATACTCGCTCTGAAAAAGTAAAATATATCATCGGTTCGGGGCATCATACCAATTCGCATTTGGTGGAAGTGAATGGATATCTATACCAAGCCCCGCTTACCTATTATACCCAAGAGAAAAAATGGGACTTGCCACCCGGTTTTGAAAATGGGCAAAACACTCGCTTTGACCGCATGATTGGGCATGAATGTTTGGCTTGCCACAATGCACTGCCAGACTACGAGGAAGGTTCCGAAAACCGTTTCACCAAAGTGCCTTTGGGTATCACCTGCGAAAGATGTCATGGCCCCGGTAGCCTGCACGTGGCCGAAAAGAAAAACGGAATCATTATAGATGTGAAAAACGGTATTGATCGGAGCATTGTGAACCCTGCCAAACTGAATGTGGAACAACAAGTGGATCTTTGCCAACGTTGCCATTTGCAAGGAAATTCTGTATTGAAGCCTGGCAAGGATTGGGACGATTTCCGCCCAGGGATGAAACTCAGCGATTTCATCGAAGTGTATATGCCGCGTTATGCCGGCGATGAAAATACCTTCATCATGGCTGGCCACGCCCAACGGCTGCAACGTAGTAAATGTTTCCTTCAATCTTCTGTCACCATGAACTTGTCCAAGGGCCAAACTAAAAACTCAGAATTAAAAACTTCTAACCTCACCTGCCTCACCTGCCACAATCCACATGTGAGTGTGCGTGAAACAGGTGTGGATGTGTTTAACAATACCTGCAAGAAATGCCATGCTGATGAAGCCTGCAAAGAGCTGCCAGCTGCAAGGGCTGTCATGCAAAACTCCTGCACCAACTGCCATATGCCACGTAACAGTTCCAGCGATATTCCCCATGTGGCCGTAACAGATCATTATATCCGTGTGGTGAAAAAAGAAATTAAAATCGAGAGTAAAAAAATATTTGCTGGCTTACAGTGCATTAATAACCCCAAAGCCGACAGCCGTAGCCGTGCGGTGGCCTACCTGAATGCCTTTGAACAATCAAACAATACCCAGCATACCTTGGATTCTGCCATTAAGTATATCTCATCAATGAAAAAAGATGATGAGAAAAGTAGTTTGCTGGTGCGTTACAATTTCCTGAGCGAGAACTACGGTAGTAATCTCTCCGCCAAAGCACAACCTACTGACCCTGATGCCTGGACTTGCTACCGCCTGTCCGAATCCTTCTACGCCGCCCGCAACTTTTCAGCAGCCCAAAGCTGGATAGAAAAAGCATTGTTGAAAGGCAAAGGAAATCTGCAATTCCAGTTGAAACTCTCAACTATTCTCATCCAGCAAAACCAGTTGGACAAAGCAGAAGCGTTACTCAAAAAGGTAATGGCACTAAACCCCAAACTGGCACAGGCAGCCTGCAACCTATCCTACATATACAAACTAAAGAACATGCCTACCGAATGCGAAGCGATGGCCAAGGCTTCACTTGCATTGAATCCTGACTATCAAGAAGCCTTGCTGAACCTTGGCTGGGCACAACAAACTTTGGGTAAAGAAAAGGAA
>SHWZ01000035.1 GCA_009693575.1 Flavobacteriaceae bacterium
GCTTCTTCGCCAAGCCCCAAACCGTTATGTGCAACTAAAATGAACCTTGTACTCAAATTAAACCTATTGACAATTAACAAGTCTAATAATAATAATAATTTTAAAATATCAATGAGACCAATTTTTCACACCCTGTCATTTTTTCTGTTGACAAATACAATATTTGCTCAACTAACTCCAGAAATTACTTCTTGGAAAATAAACACTACAAATAATGCAGGTTATGCAGGTATTTTGACAAATGTGCAACAAGTGCAATATTCAACAAATAATGTTTATGTTAGTGCAACCTGTATTCCAGATTACACAATTGGACCTTGGACAGCAAACCCAAATATTCCTGTAAATAAAAATTTTGTTTTTAAAATAACTCGTAATCCAATTCAAAATACAGGAACTTTAATTTCTACACCTTTAGGACACGTTGGCGTTTGGAGTAATGGCGTAAGTATTTTCAACGCAAAAGACGGTAGGAGTTACAATAATGCTGGAGTTTGGAACAGAGATGCATTATTCTATGAAGGAATTAGTTTTGATGACTGCTTAGGACATCCTGGACCCAATGGCGAATATCACCATCATGTAAATCCTACTTGTTTATATAATGACAGTTTAAACACAATTCATTCCCCAATAATTGGTTACGCTTTTGACGGATTTCCAATTTATGGAGCATATGCCTACACGAATACCAACGGAACAGGAGCGATCAAAAGAATCACAAGTAGTTATGTAATGAACTTAGGAACAACAAGAGTAAATGGACCTGCTGTAAGTGCAACATATCCACTTGGTGCTTTTATTGAAGACAGAACATTTGTAAGTGGTTCGGGCGATTTAGATATTCATAATGGAAGATTTTGTGCTACACCTGAATATCCGAATGGAACTTATGCATATTTCGTAACCATTGATGCAAACTTATATCCTGTTTATCCATATGTAATCGGACCAACTTACTATGGAACAGTTCAAGCAGGTAATACTGGACCAGGAAGTGGACATAATACCATTACTGAAACCGTCACGACTTACGTTCCAAGTGCATTAGGAATATCAGACATTGACGAACAAATTGAATTTGAATATTACCCAAACCCTACAAAGAATTATTTAGCAATTTTTGTTTCACCAAGCGAAAACAATAATATGGACGCGACATTCTTTAATGAAATTGGCCGACCTGTACTTCAACAAAAAAATATTCAACCAGCAGTTCCGTATGTATTTAATTTAGAGAATCTGTCAAGTGGAGTATATTATTTGAAACTTGAAGGAAATTCAAAAAGTACATTCAAGAAAATTATTGTGACGAAATAAATAAAATTGGCAGCATATAACAGGGGTTTTGCAAAAAGCGGGTTCAGTGCTAAATTGAACATTCAGAATTCTAATAAACATTTGTGCTAAATTGAACATTTGTGCTTCTAATTCCGCTTCTTCGTAAAGCCCGAAACCTTTATGGGCAAGCATAACAGACGACAACGATGACGAAATACTTATACATATTGACATTGGTTTTTCTTGCTTCTTGTGGGCAGACAAATAACAACTCTGACAAATTCGAAGGTGTGAATTCTGACTCTGTTTCTGAGACCGTTGAAAATACTTCAGTAAAGAACTTACAACTTACAGACAAGACGGTAAAATTTCTTTGGCGTGCCGACAAATATGATGAAGCTCTCAAAGACACGTTCAATTCAATTTTCATTGACGAAGACTTTTGTAAAACCATTACTGACCCTGAAAGAGCAGCACTAGGTTATGTAGCGACATTTATTGGTAACGAATGTTGGTGGGACGGAGAAGGCAAAGACGACAGAAGTAACCTAAAGTGTAAAATATTGGCAGCATTAAATTTGGGTTATCAATGTTCAGACAAGCATTTAGGTTTTCTACGGCAATGGTTTAAGGACGACAAAAAATCTTTAAAAGAACTTGAAAATTGTCCAACGACACCCTATACCGCAACAATCCAAGACACTTTTGACGAAATAACTTTGACAGTCAAAGGAAATGAAATTTCTGTTTTCTTTAAAGCAAATGGCGTTAATACAAGAGAGGGTGACAGTTGGAGCTGGACAGAAACCGACCACTTTGAATTTGACAATAACAATATAAAATTGATTAAAAAAGACGAATCAAAAGTAAAACGCGACCACTTTGAAACAGGAGAATAACAACAGAAGAAGGGCAGCTTGTAACAGCGGGTTTAAGAAATTGGCGGTTCAGTGGTTAAATGAACATTCTACCACGCATCAACATTTGTGGTGGCTTGACAGTTTTGTGCTCCGATTCCGATAGCTATCGGAACGCCAACTTCTTGTAGCTGCAAACCGTTATAGGCAAGCGTAAAGACCGACACAACAACCATTTTCGGTCACTGGTTGGCGTCCCCGCCACCCCGCCAACAACACAATAGAGGGCTTGGCCGCGTGAGGGATGGCAGCGGCATCCCCGCACTCTTACGGAAGGGATACAGCATACAGCCCGACCCTGTGGTTCCTGTTTCCACAGGGGCACGCCAGAATCAAAAGGATACCAATCGTGCCATACGTTTCCATATCACAGTAGGAAATATTGACTTGAATACCCACTCAACCCCTACCCTACATTTGCAAGCAAATAGAAAACTATGCAACCTGTTTATATTGTAGATGCTGTCCGCACACCCATTGGTAGGTATGGTGGAGCTTTGTCCGCTGTCCGTCCTGATGATTTGGCGGCACATGCCATTAAAGAACTGCTGAAACGCAATCCAAACTTTGACCCTGCCTTGCTGGAGGATGTCATCTTTGGGGCGGCCAACCAAGCGGGCGAAGACAACCGCAATGTAGCACGAATGGCATTGCTGTTGGCGGGGCTTCCCACCAGCGTTGCAGGAGTGACTGTGAACAGGCTTTGTGCTAGTGGCCTGCAAGCAGTGGCCGATGCCGCCCGCAGCATTGCCAGTGGGCAGGGCGAAGCCTACATAGCAGGCGGCAGCGAAAGCATGACCCGTGCTCCATTTGCCATGGCCAAAGGAAAAACAGCCTGGGACCGTGTGCCCGAAATATATGATACTACCATTGGCTGGCGATTCACTAATCCAAAACTATCGGAACTATACAATCCATTCAGCATGGGTGAAACAGCAGAGAATGTGGCGAAGAAATGGAATATTAGCCGTGAGGCTCAAGACCGCTTTGCACTTGCTTCGCAAGAAAAATATGAAGCCGCACACATTGCAGGAAAATTCAAAGAAGAGTTGGTGGCTGTGCCCATCCCACAGAAAAAAGGAGAGTCAATTATGTTTGACAAAGATGAACACCCACGGGCTACTTCAATGGATGCTTTGGCAGCCTTGAAACCGGCATTTGCCAAAGATGGCAGCGTGACGGCAGGCAACAGCAGCGGCCTCAACGATGGGGCAGCAGCCTTGTTGGTGGTGTCGGAAAGTATATTGAAAGAACACAATTTGAAACCTATTGCTAGGGTAGTGAGTACAGCCGTGGCGGGCGTTGACCCGGCCTACATGGGCGTGGGACCCGTGCCCGCTTCGCAAAAAGCAATCAAGCGGGCGGGACTCACTGCGAATGATATTGGGTTGGTGGAACTGAACGAAGCCTTTGCCAGCCAAAGCCTTGCCTGTGTGCACGATTTGGGATTTGACCCAGCCATCGTGAACGTGAACGGTGGGGCAATAGCCCTCGGTCATCCACTTGGTTGTAGTGGTGCCAGGATTTCGGCCACACTCATCCACGAAATGCAAAAACGCCCAGCAGTGAAGTATGGGCTGGCAACCATGTGCATCGGAGTTGGTCAAGGTTTGGCGGTTGTGTACGAAAGGTTTTAATATTGCGTAGCTAAAAATAAAAACCATGAAACGAATTGCTCTTCTATCAATTACTACTCTTCTCGGTAGTATATTGCTTTTCACCGCTTGCAACAAAACTGCGAAAAGCAAATGGACGAATGTATTCAGGCTGCCAATAGGTGGCAGTGGGTCAGGTCACGAAATATTGAGGCTCCAGTGCAAATCTGCCAGTATCGGCTATGCGGTTACTCCGGTAGGCTTCATTCACACTTCGCAGGGTGGTCGGTTGTGGTCGGATGGTGGTGTTTTGCCAAGCAGTACAGGTTACGATATAACGGACTTTGATTTTACATCTGAGAAAGGAGGATTGTGCATTGCACATAATGGTACAGCTACGAGGGTATTTTCAACGATTGATGGTGGTAAGGAATGGTCACAAAAATCATCTACCTCAGCTACTATTTTAATAGGTAAATTAGGTAAAAAGCTATTCATGAAAGATGCAATGAATGGCATTATAGTTACTGCCAACATCGAGTTTCTTTCCACTACAGATGGAGGAATCACTTGGAAGAATGAAGGGAAATTAGGTACTTCTCAAAACTATATGCCAGAAATAGCACTTTTTGGCAACACCATTACAGCCCTTGAACGAAGCGGGAAGGTGAGTCAGTCAGTTGACAATGGTAAAACCTGGTTAACTAAGGGTACAATTCCCAATGGCAGTACTTTTTCTAGGACTCCATTCAGCATTGAAACCCTTGATGGAAAAACTATGTATGCTACCTTGCTTTATGGGACATATAAATCAACTAATGCTGGAGCTAATTGGGTAAAAGTAACTACCGAAAGTGCAACTTTGGGCTATTTAGTTCGGATGTATGATTTCAATAAAGTGAGTGTTATTGGCGTTGATGGCAACACAGACCTTACTGTTTGGACTTCAATTGATGATGCTGCAAGTTGGAGCAAACATGTTCTCGGCACAGAGCCTGATGAAGATACTTTTTTTGACATGATTGGCAACGGCGGCCTCGCCATTTCAGGCAATGACGTGTACGCTTATGCTGAGTGATCTAGTGTCTACCTCTCAGTAACGTTATCGTTCCATTCTTCTTTTCTTCTTCACCGCTTTGGCGAGTGAGCGTCAACACATAAAAATATGTACCAGTTGGATGCCTGATTCCGTCTGGGTCTTCGCCAGGCCAGCATTCATTGGCATTGGTGCTTTCAAACAGCTCTTGCCCCCACCGGTTATATATCCAAAAATGGTATGTCGTACACACCGTATCAATTCCCGCAAAACGGAAGCAATCGTTAAGCCCATCGCCATCGGGGGTGAAGGTGTTGGGGTCTTTGAAATCGCTTGAATCCAATTTGTCGCTTTGCACGTTTTTGGTAATCTTGCGTTCGCAGCCAGAGCCTTTGTTCACGGTAAGCGATACTTCATAGGTTCCTTTTTGAGCATAACTATGTTTTATGATAGCATTATTCGAATCGGTGTTTCCATCACCAAAATTCCAGAGGTAACTGTTTGCAAATGGCACTTTCGCCTCAAAGTTTACATAGGCGTCGCAGGGGTCTTGCCTATGTTCAAAGTTAATATTGAAAACGCCAAGCACTAACATGGTATGCTCAATTGAATCAATAACATTGCAACTGTTCGAATCAATTATATTCAACTTGACCAAATAGCTGCCTGGCTGGTGATACTGGTGGGTTGGTGACTTTATAGTATCGGTGCTTCCATCCCCAAAATTCCAAAAGAAATACTTGCCGCCAATACTATTATTCACAAACTGGTGAAAGGCTGGCAAACATATAGTGTCGGGCTCAAAAGCGGCTTTTACATCGTTGCTAATTTTTAGGTCTATTTTGAAAGAAGCATTGCTGCATCGAGGTGAAATATTATTGGTAAAAACAGCATTGGTCGTAGTAGGGAAATTGCTTAGCTTATTTTGGTTTCCGTTGGGGCAACTGCTGCAAACCGATTGGTAGATTACACCTTTGGGGTCGAAGCGGCTAGTGCCTCCATCCACATGATCTCCCCCTTCGTTGTTGCCACTTTTTGCTCCAAAGTATGTTGCGTAAAGTCGGGTTGCCATATTTTTAGATAATACCAAAATATAAAAGTCTTCGCCATCGGTGCTGTCTTGAACTGCATCGGGTGTGATTGCCATCCCATTGGTAGTTCCGCTCAAATCCTGAGCGTATGCTTGTACATCACTTCCCCAGCCTGAAAAATATACATTACCACAATAGTCAACCATAAAAGCACTTGGGTTCAAGTTGGGCTTGTTGTTTTTAAGTCCGAAAACGGTGCTAAGCTGCAAGGTGTCAAGATGGGGAGAAATACGTTGAATAAACTGCCCACTGTTTGCTTCCGAAAACACATTCCCAACAATAGGGAAGCTGCCTTCAGTTTGGCCAGTGGCATACACTCGGTCTTGCTTATCCAATTCAATAAAATATACTTGATTGTACTCAGGCGTGCCTATGTAAGTGCCACTCAGTATCCTGAAGGTGTCATTTGTAAGGTGGGCTATGTAGCCATCGGCACGGCCACCTAGAGCAGTAGGGTGAATTGCTGAAAGAGCTGTGGGCAAATTTATACTTTCTGTTCCACCTCCGACATACACACTTCCGTCTGATGCTATCTCAACAGAATATAATGCGTCTTCCGCTGTATCGCCAAAGTAACTGCCATAGTTCATCTGGGTGAGCAGTGGATCAAACTTAAGTATAAGCCCATCCAATTTGCCTCCAAAATATTTGAGAAGTGCATTAGTTGAAACAGGAAAATTGGGCGAATAGGTGCAAGAGGCAATGTATATGTTTCCGAAAGAATCCAAATCAACTTCCCCACGGAATTCATCCGCATAATTATACCTGAGTTTGCCACCCACATTGAAGCCATCATCGTTACTTCCACCCAGATAAGTAGAGCCTAGTAATTGGCTACCATCAGCACTTAGCTTGGCACAAATAATATCATAGTTGCCATTGGCCGAGGTATCAAATCCATTTGCCTTTACAGGGAAATTGCCTGAAGTTGTACTTCCAAAAATAACTAGATTATCGTTTTGGTCGCCGATAATGCTGTGTGGGAACTCGTTTCCACTGCCACCAAGATACGTAGCCCACAAAAGTGAATCGCCATTCGGACTGTATTTGCTCACACTTATATCGCATGGAAAACCTTCCCAGCCACCTGCATCACCCCCTGCCATTTTTACTTGAAAAGCTCCAGCTGTGGTTGGATATATTCCCAGTGGAAACTTGGTTGGCACTGAAGCAATGCCACCAGCAAACAGGCACCCTCGGCTGTCGTATGCAGCAGTGAAACCAAAATTGTCTACCGATGAACCGGAATAGGTACTGAATACAAGAACTGGGTCAATTGTCAAACCCAAGGCTCGGTCATAGTCTTTAAGTTTAAACTGAACCAAGTTGTCATATAAAATAAAGGCAGCTACTATATTATATACTGTATGATGACCTTCAAATTGCCAAGCCAACGGCAATTCCTCCTCATATTCGTTTACCGAAGTTTTTACATGCAACTTGCCTTCATTCATTGTCAACGATTCCATGCCTTTAAATAGCATTTTTATTTTACTAATATCTGCCCCGGGCTGCACAATGAAATTATATTTGTAGTTGCTTCCTTGCCACAGCCATTGCATATCTATTCCAGGCCACAGATTTTTGTAAGTCACCTCAGCATACCGCTGCACGTGCCCTGCCCACTGGCTCTCCTTATTACCCAGAAAAAAATTGAGGTAGCCAACCAAAGGTGCATTGCTATTAATTTTGGTAGGATTTGCCTCCGGCAGTTCCACATCCACACAGTGCATGTTCATTGTTTTTGGTCTTGGCAATGAATCATGGTGGTGCGGATGGCTGACTATCTTGCTCCACGATTTTTCGTCATAGTAAATGTAACGAATTTTGTTCTTCTCTAAAATCAAATCGCCACCAGGCAGGTTGGCCTTGAAAAGGATACGGCTGTCCCACTGACCTTTGTTTTCAATGAAGCCTTCTTGCTGAGCCCAAGCCCAACAATTTGCTAAAAGAAAAATACAGAATAGCCTTGCCTTCATACAAAAAATGTTATTCAAAGGTAAGATGCTTTTGACGATTGAAAGGTTGCTTTGGCCTTCAAGGGTTTGATTTTCGGTTGATAATAGCTTCCGAAAGTTGATGGTAGAGTGCACGTAATTCTGGACTTTCCTCAAGTAATGATTTATGTTGCCTCATTGCTTCTTGGTCGCCCCTGTTAGCTACGCCTGTTTGCAATTCTGTAGGAGAATGGCTCATCAGCTTTTGGGCATGAGACAGCATCATTGGCCGCAGCACTTCAAAGTCTAGTTTGTTGGCCTCGCAAATTTCTGCGGAGATTCGCTGCATCAGCGTCACAAAGTTATTGGCAAATACGGCCGCCAAATGCAGATGCTGCCGCTTGCTAGTATCTGTCACATAGATTTTTTCAGAAATTGGTGCGATAAATTCCCTAAGTTTTTGCAACGAAACTTGGTTGGAGGCTTCCAGGCAAAAGGGAAACAGGCTGTAATCGGCTTCAATCCCTTTTTTCATACTCATACAAGGCCAACAAACTGCATGGTTTTCAAATGCAACCAAAGCCGCAAGCGGAATGATGCCCGAAGTGTGGACTATCAAGCAATTCGTCTTTGGCAAACTGGCGGCGAAAGATTCAATAGCATGGTCCGCAAGGCAAAGGAAACAAATGTCAGTTAGGAGTGCGGCCTCCATAGTTGCCAAAAGTGGGATATCATTTTCGGCTGTAATGAGTTTGGCTGCCTCCTCGTTTCTGCCCCAAATTCCAACAAGTGAATGCCCAGCATATTTACCCATCTTAGCCAAATGCCAAGCCATGTTTCCGCTGCCAATTATTGAAAATGTCATTCGAAAATTTAGTTCAATTTCTCTACTCGAACTTTGGTTATGCCCAAATGTATCATACCAATCTGTCGGGCGGCGGCATAAGATAGATCAATGATCCGTGTTTTGCGGTGTGGGCCTCGGTCGTTCACCCGCACAGTCACTGTCTTTCCGGTTGTAAAGCAGGTCACTCTTAGGCGTGTGCCAAAGGGGTAAGTTTTATGGGCACAGGTGAGACTGTCTTTGTGGTAGCGTTCGCCGCTGGTGGTGCGACGGCCATGCCACTTGTTATGGTAGTAGCTTGCCAGCCCCACTTTCACTTGAGCCGACACGGTAGTTAGGACACCCGAAATAAACAACAAAACAAACACTATTTTTTTCATAGGCAGGTGCAAATAAAGGCAATTGATTTGAACAGGGGATAGATTGTGAATAAATAGCAGCCGACCTAAGCCCAATGTGTTGGCGTTAACAGCCAATTTGTCAACAGATAAGGACTTAATGGCTGCCTGATGCTCATGTAAACAAATTGTTGTCCCGTATTTTTGCAATCCGAAATGAATTTAATACTTCTTGGAATCTTCGCCTACCTTCTGGGTTCTATCCCCAGTGCTGTCATAGTCGGCAAGGTTTTTTACAACATTGATGTACGCGACTATGGAAGTGGCAATGCTGGTGCTACCAACACGTTCAGGGTGCTGGGTGTGTGGCCGGGCATAGTGGTGCTTATCCTCGACATGGCCAAGGGTTGCTTCGCTGCAGGGTTAGTATTTCTGCAGACCCGTTACTTGCCAGGCTACGGCTACCAATGGGTGAACTTAAAACTGATATTCGGAGGCTTGGCTGTTGTTGGCCACTTGTATCCAATCTTTGCTGGCTTTCGTGGTGGAAAAGGAATAGCTACGTTGTTAGGGATGGTGATTGCCATCCATTATCTTTCCGCTTTAGCTTGTGCTGGTATTTTTATCGCCATTCTAATGGGTACGCGTTACGTTTCATTGAGTAGCATTTTGGCCGCAATTGCTTTTCCTATTCTGCTCGCCTTAGTGTTTCAAAAAGATAATCCATACTTTATTGCTTTTGCCATTGCCACAGCCTTTTTGGTAGTTGCTACCCATCAAAAAAATATTAAACGCTTGCTTACCCGCACCGAAAGCAAGGCCAATATTTTACCCAAACACCGAACAAAAAAGTAATGGAAATACAACACATCATATCGCCCGAAACACTTGAATTAACAGCCCTCGACAGCCCTTGGGAAGTGGTGCTGCACAACGATGATGTGAATACTTTTCCGTGGGTGATAGATAGCTTGATAGAGATATGCGAACACAACCAATTGCAAGCAGAGCAGTGCAGCATGATAGTGCATTACAAAGGCAAATGCTCGGTGAAATTGGGGGCTGAGACTAAGATGATGGCACTCGCCAGAGCCCTTTGCGATCGTGGCCTAAGTGCCACTATCACCGAAGCGGCATGATTTTTTCGTAATATTGTACCTGTGAAAACAGGAATCCTACTTCTTATCTTGTTCCTTGTAAACTTTTACAGTAATGCTCAGGTGACAGTTGTGGCCTCTGAATCGGTTGATTCGCTGCTTATAAAGGCTGCCGACCGCAATGCCAAACTCACAACTATATCAGGCTACCGCATTCAGGTTTTCAGCAGTTCTGAACGAAGCAAAGCCAGCGAAGTCAAATCAAAACTACTTTCTCTTTATCCTGATGCAGAAGTGACTTTCATGTATCAGGCTCCACACTTCAAGGTAAGGGTGGGCAACTACCGTAACCGTATAGATTGCGAGCACATGTTCAGGGAACTGCTCGAAGAATTTCCTCAATCATTCATAGTTCCTGATAAAGTTGATTTGCCAGCTTATTAATTAGTTTATTCAGTTTTTTATTGCTTATTTTGAATCTATTATCATGACACCAAACCTTTTCATAGCATTGGAAGGCATTGATGGATGTGGCAAAAGCACACAAGCCAAGTTATTGGCTGCCAAGTTGCAGGAGGCTGGATATAGAGTCCACGTTACCTTTGAACCAACAGACAGCCCTATCGGAAAAATCATCAGGGAAATTTTTAACTTACGGATGGAAGCCGACCACCGCACCATTGCAGCCCTATTTGCAGCCGATAGACTACACCACCTGCTGAACAAAGAGGATGGCATCCTAAAAATGCTCGAACAAGGATATACTGTAATCTCAGACCGATATTACTTCTCGTCGTATGCGTACCATGGCACACACATGCCCATGGACTGGGTGATAGAAACCAACGCCCACAGTGCCAGACTTCTTCGGCCCGATGTGAATATATACATTGACATGCCTCCTGAGAAAAGTATGGAGCGATTGAATTCAGGACGTGAGTCTATTGAACTTTATGAGACCTTGGATAATCTTCGGAATGTGAGACAGAAGTATTTGGAAGCATTCGAAAACCAAAAGGGAAAAGAAATCATATTTGTAACTGATGGTAACCGCCCTGTCGAACAGATTGCGGAGGATGTATGGGAGGAAGTGACCCTGCTATTGAATAATCGAATTAAGCAAGCGGTCTAATTCAATTATACAGCACGTTATCTTTGCCATCTCATGAGCAAACCTCATACACCTGCCGACCCAACCGAAGGCGAGATACCAGAAATTCCTAATGCCGAGAACCCTGACATTTCACGGGTATAAAGCGGGGTAAGCTAAAGAAAGATGCTGCTGGCATTCCAGCGGTTATCAGTAGTGTGAAGCATGTGTTTGGCGAGATGGGTATAGCCCGTGGTCTGAAAGCCCTGGCAGATATCAACCAAAAAGACGGCTACGACTGCCCCGGTTGTGCTTGGCCAGACCCAGATGATGAGCGTTCTGCCATTGCTGAGTATTGCGAGAACGGTGCAAAAGCTATTGCCGAAGAAGCCACCACCAAGAAGCTGAACCCCATATTTTTCGAAAGCAATTCGTTGGCTGATTTGGCTCACCTCACTGATTATGAAATTGGCAAAAAAGGTCGGGTAGCACAACCGATGTATTTGTCAAAAGGTGCCACCCATTACAAGGCGATCACATGGTCGGAAGCCTTTACAATCATGGTCAAAGAACTGAATGCGTGCACCCCTGATGAAGCGGTGTTTTATACCAGTGGCCGCACCAGCAATGAGGCTGCATTTTATACCAATTGTTTGTGCGGGAGTATGGCACCAATAACCTGCCAGACTGCAGCAATATGTGTCATGAAAGCAGTGGTGTAGCCCTCAACGAATCGCTTGGCATTGGTAAGGGAAGTGTTACGTTAGAAGACTTTTACGAAGCCGAAGTTATTATTATACTGGGCCAAAATCCTGGCACCAATCATCCACGGATGTTGAGTGCCTTGCAAAAAGCAAAGGACAATGGCTGCACCATCATTTCTGTAAATCCATTGCCCGAAACGGGCTTGATGGGATTCAAAAATCCACAGACTCTGAGAGGTGTTTTGGGTTTGAAAGCTGCATTGACTGATCAGTTTTTGCAAGTAAAACTAAATGGCGACATGGCCTTGTTGAAAGCCATTACGAAACTGATGTTGGAGGCTGAGGAAAAAAAACCAGGTACTGTATTCGACCTTGAGTTTATCAAAGAAAAAACAGTAGGGATAGAAGAATACTTGCAGAATATTCGTAAATATAATATACAAGATTTAAGCGAAGCAGCTGGCATTTCTATAGAGCAAATTCGTGAAGCAGCAGATGTATTTATTCAAAAGAAAAAGATTATTGCTTGTTGGGCAATGGGATTGACCCAACACAAAAATGCCGTGGCTACCATCAAAGAAGTTGTGAACTTGCTACTGCTCAAAGGCAGTATAGCCAAGCCCGGTGCAGGCACTTGCCCAGTGCGTGGCCACAGTAATGTGCAAGGTGACCGCACAATGGGTATTTATGAAAAACCATCGAAAGCCTTTCTGGATAATATAGAAAAAGCCTTTGGTTTTACTCCACCACAGCAACACGGCTGATAGAAGCGTAAGTGTATTGTAGTGTCTGGTTTTTCACCCGACAGCATTTGATTATCTTCGCAGCGTGTCACATTCAAAACTATATCTTGTACCCACATTACTTCACGCAGAGGCTAACCTTCTTACTTTACCCCAAGAAACCGTAGATATATTACGTGGGATCAAGCACTGGGTGGTTGAAACGGAGAAGAATGCCCGTGCGTTTCTAAAAAAAGCGGGGGTGCTAACACCACAAAGCGAATTGGTATTACACCTGCTGAATGAACACACAAAGCCTACCGAAATAGGAACCTATCTGGATGCAGCACTTCAAGGCCACCCAATAGGGCTGATGAGCGATGCCGGTCTGCCTGCTATAGCTGATCCGGGAGCATTGGTGGTCGAGATGGCTCATCGCATAGGCATTGAAGTAGTGCCACTCACAGGGCCATCATCCATCTTTTTAGCTTTAATGGCTTCAGGACTCAATGGTCAGCAGTTCACTTTCCACGGTTACCTGCCGATAGATAAAATATTGAGGAGCAAAAAAATAAAAGCTTTGGAGCAGCAGCAAGGCCACACACACATTTTTATCGAAACACCTTACCGCAACCAAGCCATGTTTGATGAACTGCTGAGAACTTGCCAGCCTGCAACCAAGCTTTGTATTGGATATGGCTTGCATAGCAGCGGGCAATGGATAATGACCAAGAATATCTCCCAATGGAAGCATGAAGTTCTAAAGCTTGAGAAAAATCCGGCGGTATTTCTGTTGCTTTCCAGTAGGTGAGTTTTATCCACTAAAAAAGCCGTCCCAAGAGGAACGGCTTTTAGTATGATTTCTTTACTTATTTCTTTGCTTGAATGGGGTCACCCACACGAACCATGGCACAACGGAATCCAAGCCAGGCAAGCGATTGTTCTTGGTCGAGCCAACGGCGTGTGCCTGGCGACATCCAATACGCACGGTCGTTCCACGAGCCACCTTTGTACACATGAACCTGATTATTGATGAGTGAATTTACTTGATACTCATAAGTTTGGTCGCCACCTTGGTATTTCAACTCGTCTCTGAAACCAATGTTGTCAGATACCCGATAGTTGCGACGGTTTACATTTTCTTCTGCAGTTACGTTGCGGTAGACTGTTCTGCCAAGGCTGTCCTTGTCAAGCATGTTGTAGTCTTCGTCCCTTGTTTGTGTTTGGAAGGTATTTCCTCGGAATGAGTTAAAGTCACTAAAATCTTCCATACTCATTGGGCGGTAAACATCCATTACCCACTCAGCCACGTTTCCACCCATGTGGAATAGGCCAAAGTCATTGGGGAAGATGAAAGCACGTTCCTGAGATGTCATAGGTTTAACATTCTGTGAGATGAAGGCACGGTCGTTAAGCTTTCCAGCCACACCTGCATTGTCGCCTCGTCCACGCTTAAAGTTGTCCATAAACTTGCCTTTATCACGCTCAGTATAGGTGTTTCTAGCAGAGAGACCCTGCCAAGGATAAATCTTTTTGTTATCAATATTTTCATTGAATGTCTGGCTGCGGTATCCATAAGAAGCGTATTCCCATTCAGCTTCAGTAGGAAGGCGGTACTCTGGGAGAAACACACCATCTTCGATTCGGACATTGCGGGTTGCGTTCTTGTTACCAGCACCGGGGCTCAGATCACGCATTTTGCGTTTTTCTTTCAAATGGCTCACTTGACCATTCAGGTATGCTTCAGTGTTGAAGTTATTTTCATTCACTTCGTCCTTCGCATTTAACTTCACGAAACCTTTCTTTACCATGATGGATTCATTCACTCTATCACCCCTCCAAGCAGCAAAGGCGGATGCCTGTATCCAATTGACACCTACTACAGGATAGTAGGCATAAGCTGGGTGGCGAAGGTAGTATTTTACCATTGGTTCGTTGAAAGCCAATTTATCTCTCCAACAAAGTGTGTCAGGCAGATTTTTGCGATAAACCTCTGGATTGTCTGCCGAAAATACTCGCTGAATCCACCATAAGTATTCACAATAGTCAACATTCCTCACCTCTGTTTCGTCCATGTAGAAACTTGGAATTGAAACGGTACGTTCAAAATTGTTTCGTTCCCAGGTCGCATCAAATTCCGAACTTCCAAGTGTAAGTCTCCCTCCCTCCAAAAATACTAGTCCAGGGCCAGTTTCTTGCCCTCTGTAGTCCACAGCCTCAAATCCTCCCCAGTTGCGGTCGTTGTAGCTCCAACCTGTACTGCTCGATTTTGATTTGTCGGCACCGCCACCGCTACAAGCCATCAATGATGTGATAGCAATGGCTGAAAGTGTTCCATGAATCAGATTTTTCATTTGATATATTTATGCGTGTTAAATTGTGTTAACGTTAAAAATGTTCTTTTATTGTCCAATCAAAAAAAATAGCATCAAAAATCTGGACAACGCAGCATTTGTGGACGATTGTATCGACTGCGGCATTTCAGCTCTATTCCGGCAGTAATCTCGTGTGAACCTGTGGCAGCAACTCTGGCATCGCTTACAGTCACATCATAGCTATAGCCGAATTTGAAAGCTCCCTGTTTGAAACCTATAAGTATCATCAAGGCATCACTGTTGGGACGGGTTTGGCGATACCAAAGTCCGGTAACAAACGATGCACGAGATATATAGAAACCAAAATTGGTTTGTACAAACTGACGTTGAACCATGAAAAGAACATTAGGGGTAATGGTAGTTTTACTACCACCATATTTCAAATTGATACCTCCATGCACAGTGTACCTGCGTGGCAAATTGGCTCCAGGTGCAGTGCTTTTGTAGAAAGATTGGTTGGGCTCAATGAGGTTGTGGATGGCAATTCCACCATAGTACGCAGAGGTATAGGCCAATATGCCGGTGCTGAAATTTGGAAAAGTGATGGAAGTTGCTGGCTGTGGCTCGTTGGTTGGCAACACAAATCCAGAACGTGGTTCGATCATATCACTAAAAGTCAATTTGCTCCAATCAAGGCTTTTGTAGTGGAACGAAGCCTGAACACCAGCCCTTACGGTGAGGTCATGGTTCACTGGTAACTCGTAGGAGTAGATTCCACTTGCGGTTGTGGTGGTCAGTAAGCCTGTGCCGGCCACATCATGTGTAACCAGAAAGCCGATGCCCCCTGCAAGGTTGTCGTAATGGCGATCAAACGAAGCCGCATAGGTTTCGAATGTTCGTGCCAAACTTGGCCACTGATTTCGGTAGCTCATCACAAAGCGGCCACCGCAGCCGTTGCCAGCACCAGCAAATGCTGGGTTGGTGTAAAGCGGGTTGGCATAGTACTGTGTGAACTCCGGATCTTGGGCCATCATATTGCTTTGTGAAGCAATTAAAAACACGGTGGCGAGTGTTGCGGTTTTCAGAAAGTGTCTGAACATATTCGTGCAAAATTAAGAGATGAAAAGTAATTTTTGGAAAAAATTTTTGGATTTGATAAAAATACTGAGACATTCACCAGTTGTAACAGTCTGTCTTTCTGAGACCTGAAGCCTGATTTGTACATTTCAAATCCATCCCCAAAGAAACTTCATGCGAACCAGTGGCAGCCACCCGTGCGTCGCTCACAGTAAGGTCATAGCTGTAGCAAACCCTGAAAGGCCCTTGGCGAAAACCAACTTGAACCATCAAAGCATCGCTATTGGGGCGGGTTTGGCGGTACCAAAGCCCGGTCATGAAATTGGATTTGGTAAGAAAAAATCCGAAGTTGGTCTGAACAAACTGCCGCTGCACCATTAGCAACATACTTGGCGTTATTTTCAGGTTGTTGTTTTTGCCTCCTAACGGAATCGTCATGCCGCCATGCAAGGTGTACCTTCGGGGCAAGATGGCACCAGGGGCTGTGCTTTTGTAGAAAGATTGGTTGGGTTCGATAACATTATGAACGGCTAAACCTGCATAATATTTTTCGGTGTATGCTAAGATGCCTGTACTAAAGTTTGGAAAAGTGATGGAGGTAGAGGGAAGTGGTTCTTGGGTTTGAAGATTAAAACCTGTTCTAGGCTCAATCATATCGCTAAAAGTAAGTTTATTGAAATCAAGGCTTTTGAAATAATACGAAGCCTGCACCCCAGCACGGATTGTGAGTTCATGATTCACGGGCATTTCGTAGGAGTATATGCCATTGGCAGTAGTGGTTGTAAGCATTCCGGCACCAGCTAAATCTTGGGTCACCATAAAGCCAACACCACCTGCCAAGTTATCGTAATGGCGGTCGAAGGAGGCTGAATACGTTTCAAAAGTGCGAGAAAGGCTTGGCCATTGATTGCGGTAGTTGAGGTTGAAACGGCCGCCACAGCTAAGTCCACTTCCTGCAAAGGCCGGGTTTGTATAAATGGGGTTTGAATAAAACTGCGTAAACTCGGGATCTTGGGCTTGAGCCAGATTTTGGTTGGCAATTAAGCCAGACCATAGACAGAACAAAAGAAAAAGATTAGCAATTAAGCTCGACCTCTCCCAGTTCAAATTCGTTTTCATTTTTAGTAGATTGATTGATTTGAAGTTAGTTTTTTTTTGACTTGGTTTTTAGCATTTTGTTTGGATGGTTGAAGTTTTTTGTCATTCATTTGCAACCTCATCGGTCAAAAAGCTGTCTGCTACTTCAACAAGACACAAACTAATCCTACAAAGTTGCTTCATTGATTAAAAATTTTACTTAATCAAATTACCTCTCAGGCCTATAGCCTTTTTCTTTACTCCACTTCTGTGCTAAAACTACGAATGATTGAATTTCGTAGGTTTATCGCTAAAATTGTAACATTAATTATGGCCAAAAAAATGCCAAAAAAAATGTGGGGTTATGCTTTTTTGCTTGCTTCCACTTTGTTTGTCAAAAGCTCTACTGCTTTGGCTCAGGAAGTTGAAAACCACACCATTGCCTATGATGCAAGAGGACCTGTGGTTGGTCAACTGTACACTGACCCGAAAACATTAGCCCCCATTTTTCAAACAGTGAAAAAGGCTGGGAACAACAAATCCTTCGAGGTTTCAATCAGCGAAATGGTTTTTGCGGAAGCTACCCCGAAGGAGGTTTCGGACTTTGCCAAAAACATTGAAAGTGAAATAAAGCTGCAAACCCAGACTATTATCGTAAAGAAACAAAATTTTCAAAAAGTATTACTTACCCCTTACCGCAGTGTTAATGGTAGGTTCGAGCATTTGTTATCTTTCAAATTGACTTATACCGAGAAGTTTTTGCCATCAACCCAAAGCCTTCGCGGAAACAACTGGCAAGCCACGTCGGAACTAGCAAGTGGAACGTGGTACAAAGTAGAAACAGGGCAAGCAGGTGTATATAAAATGGATTACCAGTTTTTGAAAGGTATGGGCTTGGCAGTTGACAACCTTGACCCCCGAAACCTGAGGTTGGCTGGGCATGGCGGCGATATGCTTCCCGAAGCTTGCTCCCCATTGGTGTATGATGACTTGCAGGAAAATGCCATTGTAGTTGTTGGCGAATCGGATGGCAAGTTTGATGCGGGCGACTATATACTTTTCTATGCTCACGGTTTGGATAAATGGGCATTTCACGCAGGAGACAGTCTATTTCATCACAAAGGAAATATCTATGCTGAAAAGGCATACTATTTCCTGACTGCAGGTGACAAACCAGGCAAACGCATTGCGGAGCAAAACTATACCGCAAGTGGCAGCCCTACTGTACTGAGCACCTACACCAATTTTATAAGTCACGAACAGGACCTGACCAGCATAGGCCACACTGGGCGGGATTGGGTGGGCGAAGAGTTTGACAAAGTACTGAACCTGAGTAAGGATGTGAACCTGTACCAGCCAGTGTCAGGTGGGCAGGCAATTATTTCGTCGCAGGTCGTGAGCAAGGCTTTTGAGCAAACCAATTTTGCGATGACAATAGCTGGAATGGCCAATTTTAGCCAAAGTGTTGGAGCTACCTCACCCGTCCTAGGAGCTCCGTATGCGGTAGATGCATTCAATAGTTTCGTATTTAATATGAACGGTAGTCCTAGCAAATTGACGGTGAATTATCAGTTCAATAAACTATTTCAAAGCAGTAAAGGATGGCTTGATTTTTTTGAAATAAACTACCCAAGTAACTTGAAAGTGAATGGTGGCCAGTGTGCTTTTCGAAGTAGCTACCCATTGGTGAACGGCCTGACGGAATACCGCTACCACATTGAGGGCAGCAACATTACTGTGTGGGAGGTGAGCAGCCCGATGGATATAAAAAGCAACAAGCTTTCTGCCACTGGCAATGGATTTGAATTTGATGCAGACACAAGTAAAAAATTGATAAAAGAATATGTAGCTTTTGACGGTAGTTCATTTTTGAAACCGGGGGCAGTTGTTAAAATTTCTTCTCAGAATATACATGCAATGGCTACCCCTGATTTTGTGATTGTTTCATACCCAGAATACAGCAATGAAGCACGGCGGTTGGCGGCTCACCGAAATATACAAGGTATAAAAACGGTGGTGATTGAGCCTCAACAGATTTATAACGAATTTTCATCAGGTAAGCAAGATATTTCCGCAATCCGGAACATGATGAAAATGTGGTACGACCGCAGCGGCGGCCAAAAACCGGAATACCTAATGCTATTTGGAGATGCTTCGTATGACTATAAAGACCGGGTAAAAAACAATACGAACTTGGTGCCCACATACGAAAGCAGGGAGTCTTTTCTAGATGAATCATACTGCTCAGATGACTACTTCGGGCAACTTGACGACAGTGAAGGGATTTGGATTGCTGAAGAAGGATTGGATATTGCTGTTGGCCGTATACCAGTTCACTCTGTTGCTGATGCCAAGGGTGCAATTGACAAAATATTGACGTACGAATCTGCTCAATCCTTTGGCGATTGGCGAAACAATGTGTTGGTGATCGGTGACGACGAAGACAACAATACCCATATGCAAGCTGCCGAAAGTATTGCTGGCATGGTGAGCAACAACGGAACCTGTTACCACATTGACAAAATATATTTGGATGCCTACAAAAAACAAGTGGTGAATGGTGTTCCAGCTTACCCTGATGTAAATGACGAACTGAAGCGTCAACTGCTGCGTGGATGCCTGATAGTTAACTACAGTGGTCACGGCGGCACAAGCCAATGGGCACACGAGGGCATTTTTAATAGTAACGATATTGATGCTATGAAAAACCTGAACAAACTCCCGCTGTTCATGGCGGCTACCTGCGATTTTGGCCCTTACGATAACCCTGCATATTCTTCAGCTGGCGAAAAATTGGTAACCAATAGCCAAGGTGGTGCCATCGGTTTTTTAGGAACCACCCGCATTGCTACTACCGGTCAAAACAACCCTGTAAATGCCAAGTTTTTTAACGGCAATATCTTTTTGTTGACCAATGGAAAATATCCGAGCGTAGGACAAGTCTACCAACAAATAAAAGTGACTGGTAATGGTTGGCTTCGCAATTTTACATACTTGGGCGACCCCTCACTTACTCTTGGCCTGCCAATGGTGAGGGTGGTGACTGACAGTATAAATGGAACAGCAGCAGGAACTGACACTCTGAAAGCCCTGAAGACAGTTACCTTTAGCGGACAAGTGCAAGAACTGAACGGGCAACTTTCATCTGGATTTAACGGGACAGTGTTTGTGAATGTGTACGACAAACCATCGCCTGTCACCACATTGGGCAATGAACCTGGTAGCCCAATAACCACTTTCTCACTTGAAAAAAATGTGCTATACAAAGGCAAGGCTTCTGTGAAAGCAGGCAGGTTCAACTTTAATTTCATTGTGCCAAAGGATATAAACTATCAGTGGGGCATAGGTCAAATAAGCTACTATGCCAACGACAATAGCCGCGAAGGCCAAGGCTGTAGTGACGTGACTGTGGGAGGCACAGCTGAATTGTCGGCTAAAGACACCATTTGCCCAAGCATAAACCTATACATAAACGACCTGAGTTTTGTGAATGGCGGGGTGACCAATTCCAGCCCCGTGCTGATGGTAAAACTGAAGGACGAAAGCGGAATAAATACTACTGGCAGCGGTGTAGGCCGAAACCTGACTGCCACTCTTGATGGCAAAAAAGTGTTTGTGGTGAACGATTTTTACCAATCAGACCTCAACGACTTTCAAAGTGGGATGGTGAAGTACCCTATGAGCGGACTGGAGACTGGCAAGCATTCAATTACCTTCAAAGCTTGGGATGTCTGCAATAATTCCTGCGAAGCCACGTTAGAGTTTGAAGTGAAAGAAACCTCCTGCATCGAATTGAGTCATGTGCTCAACTATCCCAATCCGTTTACTAGCAAAACCACCTTTGAGTTTGACCACAACCGGGCTGGCGACAACCTGACTGTTCAAGTGCAAATTATATCCGTAACTGGCCAAGTGATTCGCAACTTGACTACTAATGAACCATACGCATACGGCCACTTCAGTCAGCTCGACTGGGATGGCACCGACGACTATGGAAGCAAAGTAGGCCGTGGCGTATACCTATACCGCCTCCGAGTGAAAGACAGCACTTGTGATGCAGTAGAAACTATTGGCAAGTTGGTATTATTATAAAATCGCTACTTAACTGTCCTCTCCTATAATCTTCGGGATAAACTAAAAACTCAGACTGACAATTGTCCAAATTACATCTCCTTCTTCCATCTTCAACCCCACATTATCTTTGCAAACTAATATGAAAGTCAAAAATCAAATCATTTCTCTCGTCGCCATCGTAGTTTTTTGCGTTGGTTATCAAAATGTATCAGCCCAAACTGTCAATATTGGCGAATTTACTAAGAAATTCAATGTGATAACCACTGCTGTTCCTTTTCTTCAAATAAGCCCCGATGCCCGTGCAGGTGGTATGGCCGATGCCGGATGTGCCATCAGTCCTGATGCAAACTCGGTGCATTGGAACGCCGCTAAACTAACCTTCGCAGAAAAAAAATCGGCACTTTCGCTCAGTAGTGCCCCTTGGTTGCGTACACTTGTCCCCGACGTGTGGCTTCACTATGTTTCGGGCTACAAGCAGATAGACAACAAGTCGGCCTGGGGTGCATCCATGCGGTATTTTACTTTGGGAAGTATTCAATTTACTGATATTAACGGCAACCCGCTACAAATGTTCAACCCAAGCGAACTGGCGGTTGACGGTGCATACAGCCGAAAACTAAGTAAGCAATTTTCGGCAGGTGTTGCTTTGCGTTTTATCTACTCAAACCTTGCAGGAAATATATCTTTACAGGGAGGGCAGCAAGCCAAGCCAGGCATAGCAGGAGCAGGCGATTTGTCTTTTTATTATACCACCAAGGAATTCAATCTGAATACCAAAAAATCCTTGTTTACATGGGGCTTGAATATAAGCAATATTGGCAACAAGATAACCTACACCAATAGCACCAATAGGGATTTTATTCCAATAAATCTTCGCACAGGAGTTAGCCTCAAATCAGAAATTGACGACTACAATGCAATAATGGTGAATCTTGAATTTACTAAACTGCTTGTACCTACTCGCCCACAGTATGATTCTCTAACAGGAGCTATTAAAAAGGGAATAGATCCCAATGTTGCTGTTGCACAAGGGATGTTTCAGTCGTTCTATGATTCGCCTGGAGGTTTCCGTGAGGAAATGCGGGAGATAAATACCATGATTGGTTTTGAATATTGGTATGCCAAACAGTTTGCTGCTCGTGCAGGCTATTTCAATGAGTCGCCATTCAAAGGCAACCGCCGCTACTTCACCTTCGGCATCGGCCTTCGCTACAATGTGTTCGGGCTCGACTTTGCCTACCTTATTCCGCTTTTGCAACGCAATCCTTTGGAAAATACTTTGCGTTTCAGCCTGCAATTCAATTTTGCTGACGGCAAATAGTAAATATATTTTGCAAGCATGAGAATAGCCATTGTAGGTGCAACTGGATTGGTTGGCACCAAAATGATGCAGGTGCTGCTGGAGAGACATTTTCCCATAACAGAACTAATACCTGTTGCCAGCGATAAAAGTGCAGGTGGAAAGATACATTTTGCAGGGAAAGATTATATCTTGATTACTGTTGCCAAAGCTGTGGAGCAAAAGCCAGCTATTGTTTTGTTCTCAGCTGGTTCGGGTCCATCGTTAGAGTTTGCCCCACAGTTTGTAGCAAATGGAAGTTGGGTTATAGATAATTCTTCCGCTTGGCGAATGAATGAAAAAGTGCCGCTAATTGTTCCTGAAATAAATGCGGATGCCATTGGGAGTATACCTGAGATAATAGCTAACCCAAATTGTAGTACCATACAAATGGTGATGGCCTTGAACCCTTTGCACAAGAAGTTCGGCATCAAACGTATTGTGGTTTCTACTTATCAATCTGTGAGTGGTACAGGAATTAAAGCCATCAGGCAAATGGATGACGAACGAGGAGGCAAGGTAGCCGAAAATCCAGCGTACCCGCACCATATAGATATGAATGTGCTGCCACATATTGATGTGTTCTTGGAAAACGGATTCACCAAAGAGGAAATAAAAATGGTGAACGAAACGCGAAAGATTATGCGGGCTCCAAGCATGCAAGTCAACAGCACCTGTGTGCGTGTGCCTGTGTCGGCTGGCCATTCGGAGAGTGTGAATGTTGAATTTGAACAACCCTTTGAGCTTCATGAAATCTATTCAATTTTGAGAAATACATCCGGGGTAATTGTGCAAGATGATATAAAGAATAATGTATATCCTATGCCACTAAATTGTGCCGACAAAGACGAAGTATTTGTGGGTCGCATCCGCCGCGATGAAAGTATCGCAAATGGTCTGAATCTTTGGATTGTGGCGGATAACCTGCGAAAAGGTGCCGCTACCAATGCAGTACAGATAGCTCAATATTTGCTTGAGAGAGGTCTAGTAAAATCATAGAGTTTTATTTTGATGTCTTCAATTCTATTTTACTTTTCTTAGTACTCCTGCTAAAAGCCTCCATCCCCATCTTTGCACCAAAAAATATTGAACGGATGAAAACGAAGGAACTTATTTCAGGCATACAGCAGATAGGCGTTGGGATACCTGATGTTTACGCAGCTAAGCGTTGGTATCGGGATGCGTTTTGCATGGCTGCTCAGGTGTTTGATAGCAAGGGATCTGCCGACCTCATGATAGATTATACTGGAGGAAAAGTGGAGAGCCGTCATGCTGTGCTGAGCTTGAACATGGCTGGTGGTGGAGGCATGGAAATATGGCAATACACCAGCAAAGTGCCTGTGAAGCCAACGGTTCAGCCCCGTTATGGCGACTTGGGCATTTTTGCCTGCCGAATCAAAAGCCCTGATGTGTCTAAAGCTCATGCAGTGCTGGCAGACAAAGGTGCAAAAACTATACACTACAACCCTGAAGGGCTTCCTACTTTTTGGATAGACGATCCTTGGGGCAACCCGTTTCAGGTGGTGCAGGGGCATGATTGGTTCAAGCCAAAAGCACAGCATACTGGAGGCGTATATGGTGCGGTGATTGGTGTGAGCGATATAGAGAAATCAATTCCTTTCTACAGGGATTTGTTTGGCTTGACAGAGCAAGTGTACGATGTGACGGGAAATTTCGATGATATACC
>SHWZ01000036.1 GCA_009693575.1 Flavobacteriaceae bacterium
TAAAATAAGATGCGTACTTAGCTTTGTCACTAAGATTTGCTAAATCAGTAAGTCTTTCGCTTTTACTTACTTTAGAAAGTCTGCTTTGTTTGGCAGTTTCAGAAACTTTGCCGCTTTGTAAAAATCCTGTTTCATCAAGCGTATCTCTGATTCTGTCAATGGAATCGAAACTTGCAAGATACTTTGCTTGGGCATTTGTAAGGTTTTTATAGCTATCCGTGATTCCATAATGCAAAAGTAGTTTATTTACTTTGCTTAATCCAAATTTATCTACTAAATTCCTTCCTGTTTCTGGCAGCACAATACTATTTTAAGAGCAACCCTAGCCTCGGCAAATTACCAATGGTTGGATTGCAAAACTGCCTATTCAGCCATAAGTGGGGCAACCAGCCAAAGCTACACCGCCACTGCCAATAGTGACTATGCGGTAGCCATCACCATGAATAGTTGCTCTGATACTTCGGCTTGTGTGACGGTGAGTTCGATTGGTATTTCGGATGTCGGATTTGTGATGTCGGATTTGAGGCTGTACCCTAATCCAAACAACGGTGAATTCACCATCCAGTCAGGCAGCAAGGGCAGCTATACCCTCATCAACGAACTGGGTCAAGCAATGCAGACCATTCAACTGACTGATGCCAACAAACACTCCGTAAACATTGGCAACCTAAGTGCAGGGGTGTATTTCATTGTTGGCTACAATCACAATGATATGACAAGACAGAAGGTGGTGGTGCTGAAGTGAGGAGGAGAATGTGGGAATATGGTAAGATGGTAATATGAAAATGTGGTAATTGGTATTGAAGTCACACGGTAAGCCTTTTGCGTTCCTTGCGTGTTCTCTTTGCGTCTTTGCGTTAAAGAAATCTGAGGAGAAGGTCAATCTCTCTTAACAATTCTGATAACACCGATACGGTATCTGTATTAGTCCAACAGTCGCTTCGCTCTTTTGGCCTTTTACAGCTACTCTATCGGCATTTACCATTCTAAACTTCAAAATACTTTAAGGCATTTTGAAGTAAGAATCGGTATAACTTGTGGAAACCCTCCATTCAAATAGGGCTATTTTTGCCAGCTTATTGTCATGATAGAGATTATTGCCATTGTCCTTTTGCTTTTGCTGCTCAACTGCCTACTGGTGCAGGTATTGTATTATTTGTTTATTCTCACCAAGCTAGCTTTTTACAAATCGGATAACAGAAACCAAACCGACTTGCAGCCCCTGAGCCTAATAATAGCTGCCCGCAACGAATATGACAATCTAGAAAAACACCTGTCGCAGATATTGGAGCAAGATCACCCGAACTATGAGGTAGTGGTTGTGAACGACTGTAGCTGGGACCAAACAGGTACACTCCTCGAACGGTTGCAGACCCAATACCCACACCTGAAAATAGTGACCTTGCACGAGCAGGAAAAATATCCCAAAGGAAAAAAGTTTGCATTGACCATGGGAATCAAGGCTGCCAGCAACGAACTATTGGTTTTTACTGATGCCGACTGCCGCCCAACCAGCAAACAATGGCTACGAAACATGGCTTCCAATTTCACATCGGGGAAGGAATTGGTGCTGGGATATTCGCCCTACCGCAAAGTTGCTGGCTTCCTCAATCTCTTTATTCGCTTCGAAACATTCATGACAGGGGTACAATACCTGTCGTTTGCCCTGCTGCGAGATGCCTATATGGGAGTAGGTCGAAACCTTGCCTACCGTCGTAGCTTGTTCTTTGCGGTAAAAGGCTTTGGCAGCCACAACCATTTGCTTAGCGGCGACGATGACCTATTTGTGAACGAAGCAGCAACACCTTCAAACGTGGCTATTGAGGTCCGCAAAAACAGCTTTATGATTAGCGAGCCCAAGCAGACCTCGGCAGGCTGGAGAAAGCAGAAACGCAGGCACCTTAGCACTGGAAAATTATACCAACCCCGCCACAAATTTTGGCTGGGGCTGTTCAATACTACACATATACTTTTTCACCTTCTGATCTTGGCCAGTATAATTCTGATACCATTTATGGAGCCTACCAAAAAGCACCTGATAAGCGAAATGGACTTTGGGTACATACTTGTTGGTGTTTGGTTGTGTCGCTGGCTGGTGCAGACTTCTGTGCTATACCCTAGCATGAAGAAATTGAACGATATAACACTGATATTCCTCCTGCCAATTTTAGATTGGATATATAGTTTTTACCTATTTGTGTTTGGCATCATGAGCTTTTTCACCAAACCCAAAACCTGGGACTGATGGAGCTTTTGCTCAAGTATTTTCCTGATATTTCAGAAAAGCAGAGAGGGCAATTTGCCCAACTGCAAGGGTTGTATTCATATTGGAATGCACAGATAAATGTAATTTCTCGCAAAGACATGGATGGCCTCATGATTCACCATGTGCTACATAGCCTAGCTATTGCCAAATATATTTCCTTCAAACCTGGAACACAGCTAATAGACCTTGGCACCGGTGGAGGTTTTCCAGCCATACCTTTAGCTATCTTTTTTCCAGAAGTAGAAGTGATAGCCGTGGACTCAATTGCCAAAAAAATAAAGGTAACTGAGGCAATAGCCGATTCGCTAGAACTTGACAACCTTCGTCCGCTGTGTGCAAGGGTTGAGGAGTTGCAGTTTGAACCCGACTTTGTAGTGAACCGTGCAGTTGCATCACTTTCCACACTTTATCATTGGACCAAAAATCTAATTTCGCATAGACACAAAAATCAATTTGCTAACGGGCTCATCAGCTTAAAAGGGGGAGATTTGCGAAATGAAATAAGTGAGTTCGGGATACTAAACCGTAAGTCAACATTGGAGCAAAAGCCTCTGTCTCTGTATTTCGAAGAAGATTATTTTGAAACCAAATCTTTGGTTTACGCTTCTTGGTGAATAATCATTTTGTGTTGCTTCATCGATTTTTTCATTAACCAAATGGAGAATCCAAGCAGCACAATGGATACTCCAAAGGCTGTTACGAATCCTGAAATAGTTCCGAAATAACTGCCGATTGTAAAAATGGCTGTACCTACAAATGGTGCAGCAATACCTCTAATTCCAGTAAGTGTGCAATGTATACTCTGGTATGTAGCTACCTCATTCGGCGGGGCAAAATAGCTGCTTCCAATTCCCCAAAGTATAGTCATGCTGCTCTGAAAAAAGCCATAGAATAAATAACCCACTACTACAAAAAGTAAAACTTGCTGCCCCCACACATTAAAAGAAAACGGAAAGAAAGCCGAGAGGATAAGAAATCCGAAAAAGACTGCTGCGAGTGTAAAACTGATAGTGCCAAATTTTCGTGGGTCGTTACGGTCGAGCAGCAAGCCGAAAAGCGGAAAAGTGAGCAGGCTCAATCCGTGGCCAATGGCTTTATAGCCGGCCATTTGGCTGTAACCAAGGTTCAACACCTGGCTGAAGAAAAGTGCCACCACCCCAAGATTCATCAGGAAAGCCATACCGTAAATCATAAGCCCCCACTGGAAGTCGCGAAAGGGTTTGTTTTCCTTCAGAATGTCAATGGTGTTCACCAACGTGTTTTTCCAGGAACCCAAAAGAGAAAGTTCTTCAAATTCCCGTTCTACTTGTTCGCTTTTTATTTTGGAAATAAGATAAATGGACACTAGACCTAGCAAGCCCAACATTGGATACACATATACATACGCATTGGGATGATCATCGAGTATGCGGCCAAAGATGAGGCTTGATACCAGCATAGTCAGCATGTTCACGCTCCAAGAATAACTATACAACTTACCCATTTTTTCAGGAGCATAGTTTGCCTTCAGCAGTTGGTTGATGAGCGGTATGGTAAACGGAGTAGCGAAATAGAAAAGTAGAAAAACAAGTAAGAAAATATCCTGCATTATGCCAAGAGGCAGCTCTTGCATCAGCATCGGAAAAAATAGGAAAAGGAAAAGAGGAATGCGGGTGCCAAGACCAATCTGGTAAAGAAGCCGCTTTTTGTTTTTTACTTTTTCAAAAAAATAGGTGAAAAAAATACTGAATGGCAGCACAATCACCGAAAGTTGAAAAAGCAAACTCACCTTGAAAGGCCCTGGACTGAACTGACGAATAAACACAAAATCATTTAGTGTAAGTGTGCCCAAAATCAAGCCATCGAGTAGACTGAAACCTATGTGGAGAAAGAAGGTATGACGTTCGTTGTCGTCAAGCCCGCTGAAGGCATTGACTACGGTGTTCATATAATTGGGACGCAAAGTATAATTGGGATGGGGGGAATGTGCTAAAGTGGGGTGGAAGCAGGGGTTATTTATTCCGTCACCCTGAATTTAATTCAGGATTTGAAATTAATCTGCGTACATCTGCCTGAAAGAATTATAAACGAAACACCCTCCCTTCCGATGCTAATTCAGTATTCTCAAATTCAGCCTTGGCTTCGTCCAGCAATGGCTCCAGCGTTTTATATCGTGAGGAGAAATGCCCTATCGCCAAGCGTTTTACTTCAGCTTTTGCAGCTATTGCACCTGCTTGTTTCGCTGTGGTGTGAAAAGTGATTTCAGCTCTGCACAAAAGGTCGTGCATGAAGGTAGCTTCGTGGTACAAAAGGTCAACATCTTTGATGTGATCAACTACTGATTCATCATAGATAGTATCACTGCAATAAGCATAGATGCGGGAAGGATTTGGCGATTGAGTCAGTTGGTCATTTGGTATAGTTTTTTCATTGCCTTCTTGATAGTCTAACCCCAGTTTTAGTTCCTTAAAAAAACTCATTGGCACTCCAGCTTTTTCACAAGCTGCCGGTATAATTTTCCTTAAGTTCTTTCGCTCTTTTATCAGAAAACCCGTGCAAGCTATTCGGTGGCTCAGCGGGAAGCAGCGGATGCGGAACAGCAGGTTTTCATACAGCCATTTACTTTCGCTTGTTTCGCTAGTAATAAACTCCAGATCGAAACCTATTCTTGATTCCGAAATCAACATGAAGTCTTCCAAAAATTTCTTCAGCGGTTCAGGGCCAATGAGTGTCAGAGGTTCTTTTCGCCCCATCAGACTCATCGTGCTCAACAGTCCAGGGAGCCCCAAAAAATGGTCGCCATGCAAATGCGAAATGAGGATAAAATTGATTTTACCAAGTTTGACCCCATACTTCAACAGTTGCATTTGTGTGCCTTCGCCACAATCAATCAAGATATTTTCGCCGCCAATATTCACCACCTGAGCACTTGGATGCCTGTCGGCCGAGGGTGTGGCCGAGCTGCATCCTAAAATAGTCACCTCAAATGGTATCACAAATTGGTAAAGTTATAGCCTAACAATTCGCACAAAACCACTTTGGCCGCCATTAGTTACAGCTACATGGTACACACCTGCTGGCAAGCTTTTGCCATCAATTCTCAGTAGGTTTTTACCTGCACCTGCTGCCTGTTGTGTGATCATCACTTCTTTACCTTGGCAATCGAAAACTCGTGCTGTCACCAATCCATTTTGGTTGGCCAAAAATGGAATATCGGTATATTGGTCAAATGGGTTTGGCTGAGCTGATGTGTGGTAGGCATTCGAAAAAACGTCTTGCACGCCATTGCTTGGTGCATCCACAAAAAAGTCGCGGGCGAAGAGTGATGAATCCTCGGTGAAAGTAGGTGTGCCAAACAAGGTGTAATATGCTTTGATATGAACCCTAAGTTTATACTTGCCAGCACTGCCCACTGGAGGCTTTCCGGTTAGTGACATACAAGAGTTCGACCCACCTTTCCAGGCACAATCACTCATGCCAGCCTGCGGGCTGCACTTGTAGGTAATGAAAGCAGGAAGGTTTATGATTTTGACAATGATAAATGAATCAAATGGAATAGTATTGCCAAGTGCTACTGTATCTTTGGGCAGCCTGAATTGAAGCACCTCATTGTACATGCTGTCTTCAATGGCATGTGGCAGTTGCGATGGATAAATACCCGGCGATTTGATACTGGTGTCGGGGGTGCATTGGGCTTGGATGCCAAGGCTGACCAAGGTAAAGGCGAAGGTGTAAAGTACTTTTTTCATTTGTATTGTTGGTTGTATTGTTGGTTGTAATTTTGTTTCTAATGCGATTGTAAGAATGTGTTTTTTGATGTGATAGCGTGACGATAATGTATCAAACATTTTACCTGATTTATTAAAGCCTATGAAGTACACATTATCACATTTCCATATTCTGACATTGGTTTCTGCTTTTCTTTGCAGTCCGACTTTTCAAGGAGCAATATTAACGTAATTTTATGATACCCGCAGCATTTATCACAGGCACATCAGCAGGAATTGGTAGGGCCATAGCCGAAAACCTTGCAGCACAAGGCTACAGGCTTATCCTGAATGCCCGACGGACGGACAAAATTGAAGCCTTAGCCACTTCACTAAAAGAAAACCACGGAACTGAATGTCTGCTGTTGCCCTTCGATGTGCGAGACCGTAAAGCAGTGGAGGTGGCAATTGAATCATTGCCAGATGATTGGAAAAAAATAGATGTATTGGTGAACAATGCAGGGTTGGCAATGGGGCTCAGCAGCATCGAAGAAGGAAACGTCGACGACTGGGAAGTAATGATTGACACGAATATTAAAGGGTTGCTTTATGTGACTCGGAATGTGTTGCCGCTCATGATTGCTGCAGGCAAAGGCCATATCGTGAACATTGGCTCGATAGCAGGCAAGGAATCATACGCAAACGGTAATGTATATTGCTCCACCAAAACTGCTGTGGATGCCTTGAATCGAAGTATGCGAATAGACCTAGCCAAATATCCAATCAAAGTTTCTGCAATTCACCCCGGTGCGGTTGAAACAGAGTTTTCCATAGTGAGGTTCAAGGGAGATGAAGACCGTGCCTCCAAGGTTTACCTAGGCTTTGAAAATTTAGTTGCGTCGGATGTAGCCGAAGCGGTATGGTTCATACTTAGCCGCCCAACCCATGTGAACATCAATGACCTTATCATAATGCCCACCGCCCAACCCATGGCCGGGGTGATTCATAGGAAGGGTTAAAATAGATTCTCTGAACAGACAGACGGCATTCTAATTTTGTAAACTTCCTTCTCTCCTCTTCCAGTTAATCAGCATCACAGATTTCTCAAACCATACTTCGTAAATCCTACTTCGTACTTTTATACCTACTCCACCCAACTCTTCCAATACTTAGGGTCTTCCACCTGCATGGCTGCTTGTGTTATTTTCAAGGGATGGAATGGGTCAATCATCACGGCCAACTCTTTAGTTTCTTTAGCTCCAAGTGATTTCTCTACTGTGCCGGGGTGAGGCCCGTGTGGGATGCCTTTGGGGTGCAGTGTAATCATGCCTCGTTCGACATGCTTGCGACTCATAAAGTCACCATCTACATAATAGAGTATTTCATCGCTGTCCACATTGCTATGGTGGTATGGAGCAGGCACTGCCAGTGGGTGATAATCGAACAACCTTGGCACGAAGGAGCATATTACAAAATTGTGCCCTTCAAAAGTCTGATGGATAGGTGGCGGCATGTGTACCCGGCCAGTGATAGGCTCATAGTTATGTATGCTGAATCCGAAAGGATACTGATAGCCGTCCCAGCCCACGGCATCGAACGGATGGGTGGCATAAGTATAAGGATAGAGTAAGTTCTCCTTCTTTATCAATACCTTAAAATCTCCCTGTTCATCATGGGTTTCGAGGCTATGTGGCAGTTTGATATCGCGTTCGCAGTAGGGGCTGTGCTCCAGTAGTTGGCCGTAGTTATTCAGGTAGCGTTTAGGTGGACGGATAGGGCTGAGGCTCTCCACAATCATCAGCCGGTTGTCGCTGCCATTAAAGTGCATTTGGTAAATAGTACCACGTGGTATCACAAGATAATCGCCATACTCAAAATCAATCTGCCCATAAATGCTTTTGAAAATACCCGAACCTTCATGCACAAAAATCACTTCGTCGGCATCGGCATTTTTATAGAAATAATCCGTCATACTTTTGCGTGGAGCGGCTGAAGAAATGCTCAAGTCATTATTAAAAAGCAGGGTGGTACGGCTCTCCAAAAAGTCGTCAGCTGGGGCGTTGCTAAAGGTGAGGAAACTGCGGTGCTGCATGTTCTTAGGCACTGCAGCAACTGGGGTCAAGTCAGTGGGCTCACCTATGGCCTTCACCAAAGTAGGCGGGTGACAGTGGTATACCAGCGAGTATATGCTGCTGAACCCTTCAGTGCTCACCAGTTCTTCTGCATATAGGTTGCCATCAGCTTTGCGAAACTGGGTGTGGCGTTTGGGTGGGACGGAGCCGAGGCGGTGGTAGAAAGGCATTCTGAGAAGTTTTTAGTTTGAAGTTTCTAGTTTGGGGTCTGGAGTTCAGGCGGGAAGTGGGGAGTTGGAAGCGATAAGTTTCTATTATCTAACATCTGTCCTCTCACATCCCATCTCTCCGCAAATGTATGCTGCCCAAAAATTCCCGCTGCATGATTTTGGTCACGAAAAGTATCGGATTGCTTTTAGCTGCATTGTGTTCATTTTTCCAAACAAAAAATCATATTACCGAATTATTAATTCTCAACAAACCTGTTGATAGTCGCGGGTCTCCGCTGTGGGGAAATCGGTTATCAACAGGCTAAGACCGTATGGGGTTTAGGGTTTCAGCCTTGTTGAAAAACCTTGGTGTGGATAAGGCATTTTGTTTTGCAGCATATTAAAAATCTACCTTTGGCTTCTCGTTTCTAACCAAGACGAATGCAGCAAAATCAATGGTTTTGTTGTAAACCTAAACAAATACCAAACTTACTTGCCGCCAAAAACGGCTAAATTCCCTACTTCAATGGCAAAAAACCAAGGCCTCAAATTTCAACGCCAGTTCACCAAAACGGGCATTAGCGTGTACGACCAATTTCAGTACGACCTTCGTCAATCCGTAATCAAAAACCCTGCAGGAGATTATGTGTTCAAGATGGACAATGTAGAGGTGCCAACAGGTTGGAGTCAGGTAGCTACCGATATACTTGCCCAAAAATATTTTCGAAAAGCAGGCGTACCACAAGCCGATGGCAGCATGGATGGAGAGACTAGCTTGAAGCAAGTTGCCCACCGCATGGCCGACTGCTGGAAACAGTGGGGAGAGAAATATGGTTACTTCAATAGCGAAGGAGATGCCACAGTATTCTACGAAGAACTGGTGTATAGCCTCATGAGCCAGCAAGCGGCTCCAAACAGCCCACAATGGTTCAATACCGGGCTGCACTCTGCTTATGGCATCGCGGGCAAGCCCCAAGGCCATTACTATGTAGACCCCGAAACCGAAAAACTAAACCGCAGCACATCAGCCTATGAACGCCCTCAGCCACATGCCTGCTTTATACTGAGTGTAGATGATGACTTGGTGAACGAAGGCGGCATCATGGATTTGTGGGTTCGTGAAGCACGTATATTCAAATACGGTAGCGGTGTAGGCACCAACTATAGCCGCATTCGTGGCGAAGGAGAAAAATTAAGCGGTGGAGGTACAAGCAGTGGCCTGATGAGTTTCCTCAAAATAGGTGACCGTGCTGCTGGAGCCATCAAAAGCGGGGGAACTACTCGCCGTGCTGCCAAGATGGTATGTCTGGATCTTGATCACCCCGAAGCCATCAACTTTATAGATTGGAAAGTAAAAGAAGAACAGAAAGTGGCTGCCCTGATTGCAGCAGGATACGACAGCGGTTACGAAGGTGAAGCATACGCCACCGTGAGCGGACAGAACAGCAATAACAGTGTGCGGATTCCCGACAGCTTCTTTGAAGCATTGGACAAGGGCGAAAACTGGCAGCTGAAGGCACGCAGCACGGGTGAGGTAATGAAAGAGTTTCCTGCCAAAGAAGTATGGAACAAGATAAACCATGCCGCCTGGGCCTGTGCCGACCCCGGTGTGCAATATGATACTACCATCAACGACTGGCATACCTGCCCCGAAGGTGGACTCATCAACGCATCGAACCCCTGCTCTGAGTATATGTTCTTGGACAACACAGCTTGCAACTTGGCCTCGTTCAACCTCATGAAATTCTTTGACACTGAGACCTTGGAATTTGATGTGGAAGGCTTTGAATACGCCACCCGCTTATGGACTACCGTTCTTGAAATATCGGTGACCATGGCTCAGTTCCCCAGCAAAGAGGTCGCACAACTCAGCTACGAATACCGCACCCTTGGCCTTGGCTATGCCAATATGGGAACCATGTTGATGGTGTCGGGCATTCCTTATGACAGTCCAAAAGCTACTGCTATCATTGGTGCCATCACTGCCATCATGACCGGACGCAGCTACGAAACTTCGTCAGAGATGGCCAAGTACTTGGGGGCTTTCGTCAAATTCCCAGAGAACAAAAAGAACATGATGCGGGTAATGCGTAACCACCGCTATGCTGCCTACAATTCACCCAAGGAAAACTACGAGGCACTGCATATCACCCCGGTAGGCATTGACCCAAAATACTGCCCTGACTACCTGCTGAAAGCCGCCTGCGATGCATGGGACGATGCCGTGCAAATGGGCGACCGCTATGGCTATCGCAATGCACAAGCTACCGTTATTGCACCAACAGGTACCATCGGTTTGGTGATGGACTGCGATACTACTGGCATAGAGCCTGACTTTGCGTTGGTGAAATTTAAGAAGCTGAGTGGTGGTGGCTATTTCAAAATCATCAACCAAGCTGTGCCCGCCGCTTTGAAAACCTTGGGATATACCGAAGAAGAATCAAAGGCTATCATCACCTATGCTACTGGCACCAACACCTTGATGTGCGAAAGCCCTATCAACTTTGAAAGCCTGTTGGCAAGGGGACTGACCAAGGAAGACCTAGAAAAAGTAGAAGCCCAACTCATGGGTGCTTTCGAAATCGGATTCGCATTCAACCAATGGACTTTTGGCGAAGAAGCCATGTTGCGTTTGGGTTTCAAAGTGGAAGACTATAACGACAAAAATTTCAATATGCTGCGTGCCCTTCGCTTCACCCGCGAAGAGATCGAGCAAGCCAACGCCATCATTTGCGGCACGGGCACTACAGAAGATGCCCCATACCTGAAAGAAGAACATTACCCCGTGTTTGATTGTGCCAACCGCTGCGGAAGCATCGGCCAACGTTTCATCCATGCACATGCACACATACAAGCCATGGCCGCCGCACAGCCTTTCATCAGCGGAGCCATCAGCAAAACCATCAACCTGCCCAACGAAGCCACCGAGGCCGACATCGCAAGTTGCTACCGCATGAGCTGGGAACTGGGCCTGAAAGCCAATGCCCTATACCGTGATGGTTGCAAACTGAGCCAGCCGCTGAGCAACAAATCGGATGTGAAAGACGAAGACAAGATAGAAAGTGTGGAGCAAGTGGTGGGTGAACTGGGCAACCTGGACGTGACCAAACTGCCCTATGAGAAAGTAATAGAAGCCGTACAGGATATATTGAACAAGGCCAGCGACCGCAAGTTTGCACAAGACTTGGCTACCCGCATCGAGAAGCAACGCCTGCCCAACAAACGCCGTGGCTTTACGCAAAAAGCAAAGATTGGCGGACAGGTGGTATTCGTTCGCACGGGCGAATATTCTGACGGTTCTTTGGGCGAAATATTTATTGACATGCACAAGGAAGGAGCTACCTTCCGCAGTATCATCAACTGCTTTGCCATTGCAGTTAGCATAGGTCTGCAGCATGGTGTGCCGCTTGAAGAATATGTAGGCAAGTTCACCTTCACCCGCTTCGAGCCAAGCGGATTTGTGCAAGGACACGAGAATATAAAATCTGCCACCAGCATCATTGATTATATCTTCCGCTTGCTGGGTTACGAATACCTGAACCGCAACGACCTAGTGCAAGTGCAGCCCACTGCCGAGCAAATGGCCTTGAAACAACAGGAATACTTTGGCCACGAAGAAGCCATTGATACATTTGATGCAGAGTTGGCTTCGCCTCTAATTGGCGACAACTTGACTCCTATCGGGTTTCAGTTGAGCGGCATTAGCGGAACAGCAACTGCCCCTAGCCCTGTAATGGAAGCACCAGTGGCCTCACCCAAGACGAAGAATATGGCAGTCGAGCCCAAGATGCACTACACCAAGAGTGCACCCAAGGCCAAGCCCAGCAGCAGCGACTACCTGAAAAACATGCAAAGCGATGCCCCGGCCTGCACCGAATGCGGCCATATAACCGTACGCTCAGGCACTTGCTACAAGTGCTTGAATTGCGGGACCAGCTTGGGGTGTAGTTGAAATGGAAATGTGAAAATTCAGTAATGGGGATATTTGCAACATGATAGATTTTGTCAGATTTGGTGAACATGAAGTTTCAGCTACCCCTAATGAAATATTTTTGTATTTTGATAACAAAAGATACAGTTTTATAAGGGAGGTTAATCAGCAAAAAAAATCTTTGGTACATCAAGTATTGTTTGACAAAAGAACCAGATAGCTTCAATGATTTAAAAAAACTAGAACGGTTTGTCTTTGATAAACTCATGGGATTCATAGGACTTGATGAAGATGGAGTAAAATATGTACATGATAGAAATAACCTCTGTATATTTTATCAGTGCTTTGACATTAATAATGTTTTAATTGTACAAGAAGCATTTAGAAAAGTTTTAGATTTTATTACAAATAATGATTGCATCCAACTCAGTTGAATTATTTCAAGATGAGTAAGTTTTCTTTTTTTATACTGTTTCACTGCATAATAGATTGTTAATATGTGTCCTAATAAAGAAAGTGAAGAATATAAATATCTAATTAGTAAATTAGGTGGATTAACAACTATGAAAATTTTCATGGCTAATAACGAAGATTTACCTGATATGAATACTTGTGAAAAACTTGTAGATAGTTTTTATAAGCAGGTCACTTCTAAAGGTATGATGAGTTCCAGAGATAATGGAATAGAAGGGTTCCAATTCTCAGAAGGGTTACAGCAGAGAGTAGAACAAGGCATTCAAAAATACTCTGTAAGGGATAGGTTGTATAAACTAGGACTATACAAAATAAATGACAATTTTTTAACGTAGAATTAATTAGAATCGAACCTGTAGGTATTGGTCATTTTGAAAATGATAGAAGCCAATTTATTAGAGATTTGCAACAGAACGATGAAATAGGAGATGAATCCATCCAAGATTTTCTTAAGGATGAGATTAAGAGGCTTGTTTATAAAGTTGAGCTTTTACATTTAAGTGAAACTAGGGAAGGTGCGGATTACTATTACAACCTACGACATGTACCAATAGTTGATGATGATTGGGGTAATCCAAACGCAAGTGAATATTATAATGACAGCTTGGATATGGATCAGCAAAGTTTGGACTTTTGGAATGACTTGTGAATTAATCCCCCCCGTGTCGCCAATTAAGATTCTTTCCTCCTAAAATTAAACACCATGAAAGAAACAGAAATAATAGATAATACAACGGTTAAGCCGAAAATCATCTTTGATAAGTTGACCAAACGAACCTTATTGAAAAATCTGTGCGAGGAAAGACAGGTAACAGTTCATTGTAGCATTGAGGCTGGAGCGTCTGATAAAATTCGGATATGGAAATCTACCTACTTGTATCCAGACAATTCTAAACGCGAATGTGCATTAGTTCATGCTATTAACATTTCATTATACCCAGAATGGACACCTATTGCGGTAGGTAAAACAGCACACTTCACCTTAATTTTTACAGCACTTCCCAAAAACTGCAAATCCTTTTATCTATTGGAGTGTATTCCCGAAACCAATATGTTTTATGCAGGTGATATTATAAGAAATAAAGAGGATGTTTATTGGGTAGAGATAGAAGTTCTTCCTATTATAGTTTCCCCCAAGTTGTAGCCTGCTGTTTCAAGTCTTCCGCCAGGATGACTTAGGGATACAATACATTCTACCACAAGGGTCACAAAGCATGGTATGATTGTGCCTCGTGTCCCTTGTGTGCATTTTCCTTGTGGGCTTTGTGGTAACATTAAAAAAAATAGTCCGAGGCAACCATTAGAATGCAAATTGCATCTTTTTGAATATGAACACTAAAATTCTTATCCCGGCCTTTGTTTCTGTGATGATAGTCACCGAAGCCTGCCAAAGTAGATTTCTCCACCCCTGATTACCTTTGCCCTACCCGATGACCTATATTTTCAAGCAAAGCCAACAGTACCTCATTTTCATAGTGGCCATGCTTGCACTCATGCTTCGGGGTTGGGCTATGCTAGGACCATTTGAACCAGTGCAGCGGCATAACACCTACTTTTCAGATCAACTGCTTGCCAACCTTATGAGCACCCATTCACAGCTGTTTTTGGCTTTGCTACTCACAGTGGGGCAGGCAATACTGCTAAATCTTTTAGTAAAAAAATATGAATTAGTGTACCGCCACACTTGGATGCCGTCGCTATGCTACATACTGTGTTGTAGCCTCACCCCAAGCTGCGATTATCTGAGCCCGCAGATGATGTGCAACACCTTCATCATCTTAGGCCTTTGGCGACTGTTGGGACTTTACAAATCAGAGTTTGCCAACCAACATATTTTTGAGACAGGATTCCTGTTTGGGCTGTGTTTCGTGTTGCGGTTTGAAATGATCGTGTTGTTGCCTTTTTTATTGATTGGAATAAATACCTTGCGGGTAGGCAACCTGCGTGAGTGGGCAGTGCTTCTATCGGGCTACCTGCTACCTGTGTACCTGCTGGTGGCTATGTATTACTTGAATGAACAACTGCCTGACGCATGGCAAATGGTATCCGCCAATTTTTACAAGAATGATTTTCCAGTGGAATTATTTGAAAACATACGTCCTTGGTTGCCCAGTTTGGTTGCTTTGTTCATCTTTTTGATGGGCTGCTTGAAGCTGCAGGCTAACTATAACAAAGGGATGCTGAAAATAAGAAAATTCCAGACACTTCTTATCCTAATGTTGCCCTTTTTGCTGCTTGCGGCTGTGTTGTCATACGAAGACCTGCAAAGCGGAATCATCTATATGGCCGCTCCTTCATCGGTGTTGATGGCCTACTATTTCATGGGGCACGAATGGGCGTGGTGGAAAGAAATGCTTTTTTGGCTGCTGGTGGGATGCATTCTATACCCTCAACTGTCCTTTTTAGGCTGAACTATCACCTCTGCCAAGCCGCTCACCCAGTATTTTCTATTCGTCCTCATCTCGAGGCAGAGATAGCGGCTACGGGCTTTATCCCCTTTTTTAAACATCAGTTTTACGTTATCTTTTATGATGAAAATACTTCCCGTTGGTACATCGTCAAGCAGCAGCGAATCGCCTTTATCAAACACTTTCAAAGCCTTTGTAAGGCCTGGGCTGCTACAGCTGCTGGCGGCAGGGTTTTGCATATATCGGCCCAATTCCATATTTACACCCTGCGGAAAAATGCCTTTTTCTATGTAAGGAATCATCAAACTCCGAAAATGCTGTTTCCATTCGCTGCCGTGAGGGGAAACCTTATCCAGATGCTCGTTCCAAGTGTTTCGGTGTGCCACTTCGTGTACCAAAGTAATCAGAAATGCAAACGGATTCAAATCGTGATTGATGGAGATAATATGAAATTGTTGAGATGGAAGTGGCCTAAAATCGCCTAGCTTAGAAGCCCTGGTTTTACTTATACGGAGATTGACAGGAAAGCATTTCAACATACTCTCCACCATCTCGACTGAGCCTGGTGGCAAAAAATGTTCGAGCACATGAAAGTTTTTCATTGAAAATTAATTTTTTATTCTTTAATTGTTTATTATTATTGTGGGTCAAAATTAAACAACAATAAAACATGAAACTTAACAATTTACTCATTGGAGCTGCCACTGCTATGATGATAGCCTCCTGCAACAAGGAAGATTTAAAAATCTACTTTACCATGCCTGCCAGTGAAATGGAATTCACCGTACAACCAACAAACGCAGTTGGCGAAATGATTTTTGCCGCTAGAAATGTCACCTTCAACCTCGACAGCGTATGCCTTGCCAATTCGGTGAACAAAGACCAAATCAAGTCAGTAAAAGTAAAATCGGTATTCTTCGACATTGACCCGCTGACCCCTGCCAACTTTGATAAAGTTGATTGGGTTGAAGGATACCTAAGTGCTGATGCATTGCCCACTACCCTTCTTGCCTCGAAAAACCCAGTGTCACATGATGGTTCGAAGTCTATTGCACTAACAATTCAGGATATAGAGCTAATAGAATATATCAACAAGCCAACAATGTCTTTTCAGGCGAAAGGAAAAAACAATGCTCCAATTTTGGCCGCTATCCCCATGAAGGCTCGCATTCAATTCGACATAACCGCCTTATTGGTTAACTAAGCTTTTTACAATTTACAACCATGAGAAAAATAGTATCAATCCTCGCAGCTTCTGCCAGCTTATTTTTGGTTTCTTCCTGCAACAAGGAAGACCTAAAAATTAACTTCCCCATTAATGCGGCTGAATTCACTTTCAACGTACCAATGAATTCAACCTTTGGCCCTGTGACCTTTCAAGCTCACAACCTCAGCTATAACCTCGACAGCCTTTGCATAGCCAACTCCTGCAATCTTTCACAGATAACGAGTGTGAAGCTGAAGGAGGCCATCTTCACCATTGAAGACCCTGACCTCACTACCAATTTTGATGTAGTTGACTGGGCTGATGGCTATTTGGAATCTGCACCTTTGCCAAAAATAAAAATTGCTGGTAAGAACCCTAACCCAAAAACAGGAGGCAGGGTGCTTGCACTTGATGTACCTGATGTGGAACTGGTGGAGTATGTAAAGAAACAAACCGTTTCTTGCTTTGCAATGGGCAATACCAATGCTGCAGTGAGCCACGATATTCCTGTTCGCTGCAGGATTAAGTTTGAGGTTACCGCAATGATTGCTAACTAAACCGAATTAACTCTCCATCAAAAAGGCCGCCTTTTCAGGCGGCCTTTTTGATGGAGTCATTTGCCCCAATATTTCTCTTGAAACTTCGTATTCAACTCCTGCTGCTGCCCATCCACCGCCACAGCCTTGCCATTTACAAATATATAGGTGAGTAGGTTGCCCTGCATATCCAAGGCATCACCTTTTGAAACAAAGAAAGTGGCCTGCTTGCCTTGTTCCAAAGTGCCTACTAACTTATCAATTCCCAATATTTCGGCTGCATTGGCAGTGATCGCTGCTAAGGCTTCTTCTTTGGTCAATCCATACCCTGCAATGGTTCCAGCCTGAAAGCCGAGATTCCGGACCTCCCAACTACCATGAATGCCAACGCAAAAGCGAATGCCAGCAGCTTTAAGAATGGATGGCAGACGGTAAGGCAAATCAACGGCATCGCCGGGCTGGTCGGGCAGTCGGTGTATGTTCATTAGCACCACGGGGATGTCCTGTTTTCTTAGCAAGTCGGTTATTAGGTAGGATTCATTGCCACCTACTATCACGGGTTTCAGCTTATGCTTGGCTAGATAATCAATCGCTTCAGCCATTCCTTTGGTGGTGTTCACATTCACAAACACTTTCTTGCTGCCTGCAAACACTGGCCGCATAGATTCAAATTTCAAATTGGTTTCACTGGGCTTGGTGAGCTTGCAATAGGCGGCAGCTTCCTCCAAAAACTTGGTGAGTTCACCTAAGTGTTTTGCGTGCCTTTCGGCAAATTCCTTATCTGCCGGGTTGGTAGTTTCATGCCAGTTCAAGTAGATGGCATCGTCGGGTTTCAGGGCTGCATCTTCCCAGTTCCAGCCTGCCAAGTTCATGATACTTGAAGATCCTGCAATTGTTCCGCCCTGCGGCACCACCTGAGCCATCAGCACCCCATTGAAACGCATGGTGGGCAGCAGTTTACTATCGGTGTTGAAGGCTATCAGGCTGCGGGTATTGGGCTTCATTTCGCCCACTTCGTGAAAATCGCGGGTGGCACGGGCGGCATCTATTTCGTTCAATCCCACATAACAGTTGGGGGCAATGAAGCCCGGATAAATATGCTGGCCGGTTACATCCATCACTTTCACATCCGTGCGGTCTTGGCCGTCTGTACCATTCCCGCAGTAGGCTATCAGACCATTGGCCACTAGCAGATTCCCGTTTTCTATCACCCGCCCATTGCCTACATGGATGGTAGCACCCTTGAAAACTGTGGTTTGGGCAAATAAACTGGTTGAACCGAGTAGAAGTAGTGTTAAGATTTTTCGCATACGTTTGCAATTTTAGGGCATAAGCACGAAATGGGGCGAAGGAGTTTGACCAAGTACCTTTGCCATCAACAATGCCTCGCCGCACCCGACTCCTGTTTTTTATTGTATCTGCCTACATATTGGCGGCCTTCAGTTGGTGGGGCTACTCGCTGCTGCGGCTCAACTATGCCGAACTGGACAAAGAACGCAAGGCAATAGAGACTGGGGCCGAGCGGTTAAGAATACAAATGGTGGATGAGGTACTAGAGGCATGGAGCATAGGTCTGCGGCCTGATGATGCCAAAATTCGCAAATGGTTTTCGCATGAAAATGTAAAAGGTAACTACCTACTGCATTTCACCAAAAAAATAAAACTGGGAATGAGCGAAGAAGTCCTGACAGAAGCCCTAAATGTAAACCCTAATCCAATAATGTACGAAAAAGTGGATGCCCTCATCCGCCGCAAAACCATCCAATATGTTTCGGAGGGGCTGGTGTTCATTTTGCTCATGGTATGGGGAATGGTTTTGCTTTATAGAAGTATAAAAAAACGTTGGCTACTAAATGCCCAGCAAAACAACTTCCTGCTGGCGGTGACCCACGAACTAAAAACACCTGTGGCAGGTATCAAACTCATGTTGCAATCAATGAGCAGGAAAGGCATTGCCCAAGAAGCCAAGGACGAGATGGTACAAGGTTCATTGGCTGATGTGGAGCGGCTGGAAAACTTAGTTGAAAACGTATTGATGGCTACCCGCATTGATGGTGGGGCTTATCATTTCCAAATGGAAGCGGTGGATTTGAACGGCCTCGTAAAAACGAGAGTAAATGCCTTTGTCAGAAGCAATGCGAAGCAGCAAAAGTTTGAGACTGACTTTGGCGAAAGCAAACCTATACTGGCCGATCCTTTTGCTATCCATATAGTGTTGGACAACCTCCTTTCTAACTCTGTAAAATACTCGCCCGAAGCGGCCACCATCACGCTGAAAATTTTTGAGTTTGATGATGCTTGCCACTTTGTTATCACTGACGAAGGCTCACCTATCCCCGAAGGAGAAAATAAAAATGTATACAAGAAATTTTACCGAATAGGTAACGAGCAGACCCGCAATAGCAAAGGCACAGGGCTTGGGCTTTACATAGTGAAGAGGGTGCTAGAACAACACAATGCAAGTATCCAAATACTGAACAGAACAGACAAACCCGGAAATATATTTGAATTGCAATTCCCCCTGACTAAATGACAAAAGATTGACATAGGCTATGCAACACTTTTTCCCTTTCAAGCGTTACCAACAAAAAAAACACAAGCCATGGACAAGAAACGCATACTGATAGCCGACGATGAGGAAACCATCCTAAAGCCAGTAACCCTGAACTTGGAAGCGGAGGGATATACTGTGAAGGCTGTGAAGAATGGGGCGGAAGCTTTGAGGGCTTATGGGGAAAGCAAGTTCGACCTGATTATTTTGGATATAATGATGCCCGAGATGGATGGCTTGAACGTTTGCGAAAACATTCGCTTGCAAGACAGCCGTGTGCCTATTCTTTTCCTCTCGGCCCGAGGCACTGGCGAAGACCGTGTGAAGGGACTAAAAACGGGTGCCGATGATTACCTGCCTAAGCCCTTCAACTTGGAGGAACTACTGCTGCGGGTGAGTAAACTGATAGCCCGCCACGAACAGGTGAGCGACAAGCCTAACCTTACGGAATATACATTTGGTGGCAACCATGTGCATTTTGAAAGCATGGTGGCCAAAGGAGTAGATGGCACTTTTAACCTAACCAAAAAAGAAGCACTCCTGCTGAAACTATTGATAGACCATGAAAACGAAGTAGTGAGCCGCGAGAAAATCCTATCTACTGTGTGGGGCTATTCGGTGTATCCATCTACTCGAACCATTGATAATTTTATTCTTTCGTTTCGCAAATATTTTGAAAAAGATGCACGACATTCCGTGCACTTCCACTCCATCAGGGGCATTGGGTACCGCTTTGTGAAGTGAGGATGGGAGCAGGGAGAAACCTTAGCGTCTCCATTGCCAATGTGAACGGCATTGTGGAAGCTAGGAAAGTGCTAGTGGAGATCGGGGGGTGAAGGGTTAGTTCTATGAAGCATATTTGGGCGTGCCCCCCGTGGAACCAAAAATACAACGGGGGTCGGGCTATACGCTGTATCTCGCCAAAGGGGAAGTTGGCGAGGATGCCGCTTCCATCCCTCACGCGGCCAAGCCCTCAAATGACTTATTGCCTGGATGGCGGGGACGCCAACCAGTGACCTAACGGTTTGCAGATTTGCGATGGGCGGGATTTTTACCACAAATATTGATGCGGAGTACAAAACTTTCGGCTATCTCAAAACTGTCTGCGGAACACGAAACCCCGCCTATTGGAAATGTGCTGTTATGTGTAGCTTTTATCTCCATTTAGTTGTCTGTCGGCTGCCCTGTATTCATTACTTCTTCAACATATTTCACTGCGTCACTTACAATAATTGAAAAAACTCCTCCCTTATTGCTGTCAAACGCTTCTTTCCAATTGTTGTATCCCTCTCTGAAGTCAGGTAACTTAGTGTCTGAGGAAACGAGTATCGTCACACTTTTAACGACAGCGTCTTTTGATTATGGTAAGTGTCCAATGTCGTCATAGAAGCCACTTGGTCGTTGCGGATTCTTTACTTTTCGTCCATTTACATAAATATGAATAACAACACCCGCACTGTCATACTTCTCAACTTTCAAAATTGTTAGGGTCGAATTGTCTTCACCTGTTCTTGTATTGTATTTCCAAATTTGCCCAACTTTAAACTTGTCATCTTGAATTGTCAAAGGAACATCGTTTACTCCAAAGCATCTTCTGTTATCTCTATTGATCTGCTGAATTTTAAACAATAATTTATATACAGTACCCAAGAAAAAAAGAGTCCTCCACCCGACTATTTTTATTACTCTCTTTGTAAAATAATTTTCTCGACCAAAACACCTTCACTTGCGATGAGTTGAATAAAATAGATTCCTGAAGGAAGTGAGGTCAAATCGAGCGATTGATTACCCGAAATTACTCGTCCCGCTTGTACTGGTTGTCCTGCTATATTCACTATTGTATATGCACTTTGCGTTCCATGCCAATCAAGCTGAATGTTGCCTAATGAAGGATTTGGATAGATATACAATTGCAGTTTAGATACACTTGATTGACCAATACCAGTAAAGCAATTAACCACACGTGTATCACAGATAAGGGTATCACAATTATTGCAAGTATCTGTCACTTTTACACAAATCTTATAAGTACCATTTTGTGTCACGGGATAGAACAAGGCTAGGTATCCATTACCAACTAAATTACCATTCACCTTCCATTGATATTTGAAACATCCATTGGTATTAAATGACACATATCCATTGATTGATTTTGAAGTAGCAGTGCATGAATCCCAGAATTTTATATTAGGCTTTTTGCTGGCCCAATTGCATCCAGAGTTGTTCCCGAGACAGGTTATGCTCCGAGTGCTGCAAAAAGAAGTATCACAATTATTGCAAGTATCAATCACTTTCACACACAAAGTATATTGTCCATTTTGGGAAATTTTGTATTTCATATAATGTGGAGCACCAGTATAGCTTGAAACTTTATTACCATTGACTGTCCACTCATATTTAAAGCATGAGGTCTTGCTATAGTTAAAAGATATATAACCACTAATTGATGCCAGATTATTTGCACAACTATCAAAATAATATACTTTGCCGTATCGACTTGCCCAATTGCAAGTATCTGAAGATGACAAACAAGTGATGCTTCTAGAACTACAATAAGAAGTATCACAATTATTGCAAGTATCAATTACCTTTACGCATAAAGCATAAGTCCCATTTTGGGTAATTTTGTACTTAATATAATATGGATAACCTGTAGTGCTTGAAACCTTATTACCATTGATTGTCCACTCATATTTAAAACATGAGGTTTTGCTATAGTTAAAAGATATATAACTATTAATTGATGCCAGATTATTTGCACAGCTATCAAAATAATTTACTTTGCCGAATCGACTTGCCCAATTGCAATTTGTATTGTTAGAAAAACAAGTCACAGTGCGAGTACTACAAAATGAAGTATCACATAAATTGCAAGTATCAGTCACCTTCACACATAGTTCGTAAGTACCATTATTATATATCGGATAATAAATGGCATAATCACCATTCCCAACATTTTTCCCATTTACACTCCATTGATATTTAAAACAAGATTTAGACGAATTAAAATTGATATATCCATTGATGGTTTTAGAGGTTTTGGTGCACGAGTCCCAAAAGGTTTTGTATGGATACCTGCTTGCCCAATTACAGGCAGCAGACGAAGAAAAACAAGTGATGGTTCTTGAACTACAAAAAGAAGTATCGCAATTGTTGCAAGTATCCATCACCTTAACGCACAGATTGTAAGTGCCATTCTGTGTGATGGGATAATATATAGCATAATCACCTTTACCAACCTTGGTACCATTCACAGTCCATTGATATTTGAAGCAAGATTTAGATGAATTAAAATTAATATAACCATTAATTGTTTGAGAAGTGGCGGTGCATGAATCCCAAAAAACTTTGTATGGGTTTCTGCTTGCCCAATTGCAGGTATTTGCAGAAGAAAAACATGTAATGGTGCGGGTCGAACAAAAGGTGGTATCACAATTATTGCAAGTGTCCGTAACTTTCACACAAACATTATATGTCCCATTCTTTGATATGGTTTGATGCATATTGTAAGCAGTACCCACATTTACAGAATCAACAATCCACTGGTACTTAAAGCAAGAAGCACCTTTAAAAGAGATAGCTCCATTGAGCGAATATTTCTGATTGGCTGCAGAACAGGTATCCCAAAATGAAACATAATATTTCTTGGAAGCCCAATTACATTGAGCTTTGGCTTGATTGAAATTTGTTAAAAGAAGGATAGAGAATAAGATGAAGTAAAAATACTTTTTCATTTGGTATTGCTTGATTATTGAGAAGACACGATAATTCTATTTTAGTTGCTTGGAAAGGTTTAGAAGAACCCACCAAACCCAAAGTTGCTTACAAATGTAACTACAAATCAAACAATTACTATTTATTAATTAAAAAATATGTCATAACTATCACATTAGAATCTCTCAATAATTGAATGCACTAGGAATCAAAAAATCTTTTGCGTTACCTAATCAAGGTTGCCGTTCCAATGGTGGTATAAACTCCACTAGGCATTTTCTTACCAGGCCAAACACTTCCATCAATAAAGGTGGCATCTATTTTCCAGACGGAGCACAAAACTTTCGGCTACCACTAAATTGTCTGCGGAGCAAAGCCTGTCCCGATTATTCATCGGGAAAACCCCGCCTATTGCAAATCCTGAAGTGCCGGGACAGGTTGTGCTGCTATTTGTATTCTTTTTTTTTACTCTAGTCAAGTTATGCTGACGCTAATTTTTTGAAACTGCAAAAGATAAAATTCTGAATTGTGTCGAACGGTGTCTGGTGGTCAACTGTTATGCACTTTACTTTTTCAAAAAACTTTTTCAGTCGGTCGGTCATTGTCGTTTCCGAATATTGTTTGATTTCTATTCCACTACATTTTTTTGGCCCTTGTTCGGAAAATGTCCCGATTACTAAGACACCAGTCGGCTTAATACTTTTTTGTATTGTGTCAATGTAGTTCGTAATTTCTTGCTCTTGTGTCAAGAAGTGAAATGCTGCTCGGTCGTGCCAGAAGTCATATTGTTCGGTCGGTTTGAAAGTCGCTGCGTCTGCAACTATCCATTTTACTTTTGTCGAACGGTCGCCAATTCTCTGCTTTGCTCTGTCAAGTGAAGCGGCTGAAATGTCAAGAACGGTAAGGTCTGTGTAACCCAAGTCGAGTAAATGGTCAACTAAAAAACTGTCGCCACCACCGATGTCAATGATTTTTGCAGTTGTCGAAATGTTGAACTGTTTTAAAAAGTCCAGCGAAGTTGTAGGGGTCGGTTGATACCAGCTAACGTCTTTCAGGTTTTTGGTCTGATAGATATTTTCCCAATGTTTTTTTCTGTCTAAATTTTCCATTTTTATTGTCGTTTTATGTCTGCACGGTCGTCTTTTTACAATGACCGCTAACGTT